>JBATWJ010000560.1:0-3784 GCA_049672545.1 Burkholderiaceae bacterium | reverse complement strand
CCCGCGCAGCTGGCGCTGATCGGCTCGTCGCTGGGCGGCTATTACGCTACCTGGCTGGCCGAGCGCCTCGGCTGCCGCGCGGTGCTGCTGAACCCGGCGGTGGCGCCGCCGGCCGACCTGGAACCTTACGTCGGCGTGACCACCGAATGGCATTCCGGCGCGCCGTTCGAATTCAAGGCCGAATATCTGGACGAATTGCGGGCGCTGGCGGTGCCGGAAATCAGCACGCCGAAACGTTATTTCCTCCTGGCCGCGACCGGCGACGAAGTGCTGGACTGGCGCCAGATGGTGGCGCATTACCCGGGCGCGCGCCAGCGCGTGATCGACGGCAGCGACCACGGGTTGTCGGATTTCGCGCAGTATCTGGACGACGTGCTGGCGTTTTGCGACGCCGGTGCGCCGGTGCCCGATCCCTGAATCGGTCGTCGCATATACTCCCTGGCATGGCCTTCTATGCCGGGCGTAAACAGGACATTTTTACAACATACTCCAGGGATGGCCGCCAAGGCGGCGGCGCCCGTCAACGATAGCGCAGTCGATGAATCTATTTTTTGAAGAATCCGGCGATTTCAAGGCCGCCGCGGTCCTGTCCCAGCAGGGCGAGGCGTACCAGGTCGAGCTGCCGTCCGGCAAGCGCAGCAAGGTGCGCGCACGCGACGTGCTGCTGCAGTTCGCGCAACCGCAGCCGGAACAATTGCTTGTCCAAGCGCAGGCGCTGGCCGACGAGATCGACCTCGACTTCCTGTGGGAGGTGGCGGGGCAGGACGAGTTCGGCTTCGCCGAGCTGGGCGGCGAATACTTCGGCCACGCGCCCGAACCGCAGGAAGCCGCCGGCCTGCTGATGCGGCTGCACGGCGCGCCGATCTATTTCTACAAGAAGGGCAAGGGGCGCTACAAGGCGGCGCCGGAAGCGGCGCTGAAGGCAGCGCTGGCCGGCATCGAAAAAAAGCGCCAGCAGGCGCTGGTGCAGGCCGACTACGTGCGCCAGCTGAAGGACGGCCAGCTGCCGGAGCCGATGCGCGCGATCGCGCGCCAGCTGCTGTTCAAGCCGGACAAGAACGGTATCGAATACAAGGCACTGGAGGCGGCCTGCCACGAACTGCAGACGCAGCCGGCGGCGCTGATGCTGGCCACCGGCGGCATCGCTTCGGCCGAGGAACTACATAGTGCGCGCTTCCTATTCGAATATTTCCCGAAGGGTCAGGGTTTCCCGCCGCTGCCGGTGCCGGCGCCGCCGACACTGCCGCAGGCTGCGGTGCAGGCATTCTCGATCGACGACGCCAGCACCACCGAGATCGACGACGCGTTTTCGATCACGCGCGAGGCCGACGGCCGGCTTCGGATCGGCATCCACATCGCCGCGCCGGGCCTGGGCATCCGGCCCGGCGATGCGCTCGACGCAGTGGCGCGCGCGCGCATGTCGACCGTGTACGCGCCCGGCACCAAGATCACGATGCTGCCGGACGACGTGATCGACGCCTACACGCTGGCGGCCGGCAAGACCTGCCCGGCGCTGTCGCTGTATGCGCTGGTCGATCCGGCCGACTGGTCGGTGGCAGCCACCGAAACCCGCACCGAAGCAGTGAGCATCGCCAGCAACCTGCGCCACAACGACCTCGATGCGCAAGTCACCGAGGAAGCGCTGGCAAACGGCGGCGGCGATTACCCGCACCGCGAGGATCTGGCGCTCCTGTGGCAATGGGCGCAGGTGCTGGAACAGGCGCGCATGGCCAAGCGCGAAGCCTTCGGCCTGCGGCCGGAGCACACCAACCGGGTCGATTTCAGCTTCCACGTCGACGACGGCGTGGTGACGATCGAGCGCCGCAAGCGCGGCGCGCCGCTCGACAAGATCGTCGCCGAGCTGATGATCTTCGCCAACAGCACCTGGGGCAAGCTGCTGCAGGAGCACGGCGTGCCCGGCATCTATCGCGCCCAGGGCGGTTCCGGCGGCTGGGCCGCGCGCATGCAGGTGCGGATGGTGACGCACGCGGCGCCGCACCAGGGACTGGGCGTCGACCAATATATATGGGGCACCTCGCCGCTGCGGCGCTACCCCGACCTGCTGAACCAGTGGCAGCTGCTGGCCTGCGTCGAGCATGGCGTCGCCGCGCCGCTGGCGGCACCGTTCCGCCAGCGCGATGCCGACCTGTACGCGATCGTGTCCGCCTTCGAAGGCGTGTACGCCGGCTACGCCGACTTCCAGTCGACGATGGAGCGCTACTGGTGCCTGCGCTGGCTCGGCCAGCGCCGGTCGCAGGACGGCGGGCAGCCGCAGCGCGTCGACGCGGTGGTGCTGAAGGAGGAAATCCTGCGCCTGACCGAAATCCCGCTGGTGATCAAGCTGCCCGGCATGCCGGAACTGGCGCGCGGCACCCAGGTCAAGCTCGACCTGCTGCGCTGGGACGAGGTCGACCTCAGCATCGAGGCGCGCCTGCACGAAGTGGAGGCGGCGCCGGCGCCGGACTTCGTGCTGGACGCCGAGCCCGACGTCGCCGAGTTGGAAACCGCGCCGGTGCCGGAAGCCGAGGCCACCGCCGTGCCGCCGCAGGAGCAGCCGGATGGATCGGCACTGCAATGAGGTGCCTTTTGCCGTCCGCGGTGGGCGCCGCTTGACGTAGAATCGCCTTTCCCGTTGTCCTGCTGAAACGCCCCGACCGCGTGAAACTGCTCCCGCAAAACCGTATCCTGGCGATCGCGATCGCCTTTTCGCTGCTCGCCCACGGCGCGCTTTTGGCCGTGCGCTTTTCGGCGCCGGAACGGCGCCAGCAGCCGTTCGATCCCGGGCTGGAAGTGATCCTGGTGAATGCCCGCCACGACAAGGCGCCGCTGAAGGCGGACGCGCTGGCGCAGGCCAACCTCGACGGCGGCGGCAACGCCGAGCAGGGGCGCGCCAAGTCGCCGCTGCCGGACCTGCGCAAGAGCGAAAACGGCGATAACGCCAAGAAGGCGCAGCGGCGCGTGGCCGAACTGGAGCAGAGCCAGAAGAAGCTGCTGCAAAGCCTGGCCGCCAACGCCGACCTGAAAACCGCGCCGGCGGCGCAGCAGCCGCAGCCAGCGCCGCCGCCGCCACATGGCGTCGACGCGATCGACAGCGCGCAGGCGATCGCGCGGATGGAAGCCGAGATCGCGAAAAACATCGAGGACTACAACAAGCGGCCGAAAAAGACCCAGATCACCGCCAGCACGCGCGAAGTCGGTTATGCGATGTATTACAAGTCGCTGCAGGACCGCATCGAAAAGATCGGCACGCTGAATTTCCCGCAGCACAACGGCAAGAAGCTGTACGGCGAGCTGGTGCTGTACATCCCGATCTACCAGGACGGCACGCTGTACCAGCAGGAAGGCGGCCCGCGCGTCGAGCGCTCGTCCGGCAATCCGGCGCTGGACCAGGCGGCCTTGAAGATCGTCGCCCGCGCCGCGCCGTTCGGCCGCTTCCCGGCCAACATGCGCAGTTCTGGCAAGGACGACGTCTGGGAAGTCATCACCCGTTTCAACTTCACGCGCGACGAAGCGCTGAAGGCCGATTTGCGAGGCAGCTAGACGATGGGCATCGACCGTTACGTGGTGATCGGGCAGCCGGTGGCGCACAGCAAGTCGCCCGACATCCACGCCCGCTTCGCCGCCCAGACCGGCCAGCAGCTCGTGTATGAGCGGCTGGCGGCACCGCTGGACGGCTTTGCGGCCAGCGTGCGCGACTTCATCGCCGCCGGCGGGCGCGGCGCCAACGTCACGGTGCCGTTCAAGCTGGAAGCGTTCGAGCTGGCCGATACGCTGTCGGAGCGGG
>JBATWJ010000559.1:0-19485 GCA_049672545.1 Burkholderiaceae bacterium | reverse complement strand
GCCGTCACCCGCGTGCGCGGACCCGGCTCGACATGTACCCGCACCACGCGCGCATCGCCCTCGCCGTCGGCGACGACATGGGTGGTCGGCGAAAAATAGCCCTCGGTCGAACTCAGCTTCTGCACCTGCGCCGGCGCGGTGTCGATCAGGAATTGCAGCTGTTCGGGCGAGATGTCGGTGCGGTCCTTGTAGCGCGCCAGGTCGAGAAATTCGCTCAGCAGCGCGCGCAGCGGCGCCGGCGCCGCGACCTCGACCCGGTAGGCAGCCGCCGCCGGCAGGGTCCACAGCCCCAGCACCAACGGCAGCAGCCATGCACCGAGCCCGCGCCGCGCCGCTGGGCGCGAAACCCGTGCTTCCGACCGTTTTTTATACTCTGGATAGTATATTTTCAACCGCCCGATAAACCTGCGGGAAATGGTGCATTTTTGCACATACTCCCTTATTATTCAAATCAGCGCCGATGCACGCCCATCGTTGGCGGGGCGCCGCGTGTCGGTATCGACCAGTATCGGCGGCAATAGTTGCCGGCAGGCGCCACTGCCGGCGCCCGCGCCTATTTCTTCGCTTCCTCGGCGGCGTCCTGGATCTGCTGGCCGGCTTTCTGCAATTCCTGCCCGGCCTTCTGCACCGCCTGATCGATTTCTTTGCCGGCGCGCTCGGCCGGTCCTTCCTGCTTCTGGCAGGCGCCGAGAGCGGCGGCCAGCACAGCAGCGACGAATGCGGCGGCGAGCGCCTTGCGGGATCGGTTCATGCGATTCTCCTCGGATGGGTGGCTGCAAACGGCCGCAACGGGCCGGCGGTGCCGGGATGACGGCAAAAAGCCGCCCGGCGGCGTGGTCGCCGGGCGGCTTCGATCATACTGGAAAAGCGGCGCCGGCAAGTGCCGCAGCGGCTCATAAGGGTCTGCAATCAAAGTGGGAACAAGGCCGATGCCGCAGACAGGGCAGATGCACGGCAAGGCGCAGCAACGCCGTGATCGCTGTAATCGCGAATCCGTATCAGCCGCGCATGCAGGCCGACACCTCGACCAGCGGCGCCGCCGCCGGCGGCCCGGCCAGCTCGGCGAACGGATGGCAGCCACCGTCCCAGCACAGTTGATAGTCGGCGACGTAGTCGGAACGCGCCAGCCGCAGCGCCTCTAGCGGCGCCAGCGGCGGCCGGTAGTGCCAGACGCCGTCGGCGGTCAGCACCGCGCCGTCCGGCGGTTCCATGCCGGCGCCGGAGCCGCGGATGCGGGCCTCGTCGAGCACCAGGCGCGGGCCGGCCGCCTCCTGGGTCACATGGTAGTCCTCTTCCCAGCGGATCTTTTCGATCGAATGGGTCCAGGCCAGCGTGAACGCCTGCAGCGGCAGGCTGATCGCCAGCCCGGCTGCCGCCAGGCAGACACCGATCACGCGACGGCCACCCGCCGCTTCTGCCATACGTGCCAGACCGCGAACAGCGCCGCCATCGCGAAGCCGATCTGGTCCGACAGCGCGCCGGCCGTCACCAGCATCAGCGCGGCGACGCCGGTAAACACGCGTTCGTAGGGCTTCAGCGGGCTGAGCAGATAGCCGACCGCGGTCGCGCCCCAGAGGCCGATCGCCAGCAGCGCCTTGCCGACGATGTAGGCCACCGCCGGCAGCGTCCATTCGCCCTGCAGCATCAGCGCCGGCGTGTAGACCGCCATGTACGGGATCACGAAGCCGGCGATCGCGATCTGGGTCGCCTTGACGCCGATCTTCATCGGCGACGCCTTGGCGATCGACGCCGCCGCGAACGCCGCCAGCGCCACCGGCGGCGTCAGGTCGGCCATGATGCCGAAGTAGAACACGAACATGTGCGACACGATCAGCGGCACGCCCAGGTGCAGCAGCGCCGGCGCGGCGATCGAGCTGGTGATGATGTAGTTCGGAATGGTCGGGATGCCCATGCCGAGGATCAGGCACACGATCATGGTCAGGAACAGCGACAGGAACAGGCTCTTCTGGCCGACCGTCAGGATGAAGCCGGCAAAGCTGGAGGCGGCGCCGGTCAGCGTCAGCACGCCGATGATGACGCCGACGATGGCGCAGGCGATGCCCACCGGCAGTGCCTGCTTGGCGCCGTCAATCAGCGACAGGCGAATGGTGCGCAGCGTCCCGCGGCCGCCCTTGACCCAGAAGCAAAGGATCGCCAGCAGCGCGATCACGGTCAGGATCGCGTAGATGCCCCACTTGACGAAGGTCGCCGCCGCCAGTCCCAGCGCCACCCAGAACACGTAGCGGAACGCGGTACTCGACAGCCGCGCCGCCAGCGCCGCGCCGAGGATCAGGATCGCGGTCAGCGCCAGCCCGGTCAGGCCGGCGAACATCGGCGTGAAACCGTGGAACAGCATGCCGACCAGCGCCGCCAGCGGCAACATCAGGTACCAGCCTTCCTTGATCGCCTTCCAGGCGCTCGGGCACTGGTCCTTCGGCAGGCCGACCAGTCCCATGCGGCCGGCTTCCAGATGCACGATCCAGAACGCAGTGACGTAGTACAGCAGCGCCGGAATCACCGCCGCCTTGACGATCTCGATGTACGGCACGTTCAACGTCTCGGCCATGATGAAGGCGACCGCGCCCATCACCGGCGGCATGATCTGGCCGCCCATCGACGCCGTCGCCTCGACCGCGCCGGCGAACACCGAGCTGTAGCCGAAGCGCTTCATCAGCGGGATCGTGAACTGGCCGACGGTCAGCACGTTGGCCACGCCGGAGCCGGAAATGGTGCCCATGAAGCCGGACGAGATCACCGCCACCTTGGCCGGGCCGCCCTTGGCCTGGCCGACCAGGCCGAGCGCGATCGAGTTGAACAGCTTGATCATGCCGGCGTGCTCGAGGAAAGCGCCGAACAGAATGAACAGGAAGATGTAGGTGGCCGACACCATCACCGGCGTGCCGAGAATCCCCTCGGTGCCGAGATACAGCTGGCCGACGATCTGGTCGAAGCCATAGCCGCGGTGCCCGACCGGCGGCGGCAGGTACTGGCCGAACAGGCCATACAGCAGGAAGGCGCCGCAGACGATCGGCAGCGCCCATCCGAGGATGCGGCGGGTGGCCTCGAACACCAGCACGATCATCACCGCACCGACCACCAGGTCGGCGGTGTTCGGATCGCCCGAACGCTGGATCAGGTCGGCCTCGAAGATCCAGTGGTAGAACGACAGGCCGAACGCCGCCGCCGCCAGGAGCCAGTCGTACCAGGCGATCGAATCGAGCTTGCCGGTCTTTAAAAACGGGTACAACAAAAAGGTCAGCATCAGCAGAAAGCCGACGTGCACTGAACGGATCACCAGCGACGACCACGGATGGAAGCCGGCGACCACCAGCTGGTAGATGGAAAACAGCAGTGAAGCGGCGATCGCGATCTTCAGCGCGACGCCGGACAGCGAACGCTGCGTGCCGTGCTCCTGGAAGTCATCGGCCGGGGTATGCAGGGAAGACATGTGGGGTAGCTCCTGAGCGCTTGTACGGGGGGAGGCACGCGGCCTCCCCCACCGGGCCTGACCGGGTGCTTACTTCAGCACGCCGATTTCGCGGTAGTACTTCTCGGCGCCGGGATGGAGCGGCAGCGGCATGCCGACGATCGCCGACTCCTTGCGGATCGACTTGGCCGCGGCATGCGCCGCCACCAGGTGATCGAGGTTCTCGAACATGCTCTTGGTCATCTTGTAGACGGTATCGGCCGGCACCCCTTCGTGCGTGACCAGGAAGTTCTGTACGTAGGCGGTCGGCACGTTGGCATCCTGGCCTTCATAGGTATGGGCCGGAATCACGCCGGACTGGTAGGCCGGATCGCCGACCTTCAGCACCACGTCCTGCGGCACCGGCACCACCACGATCTTCACCGACGATGCCAGGTCACGCAGCGACGACACCCCTAGCCCCGCCGACTGCAGCGTGGCATCGAGCTGGCGGTTCTTCATCAGCTCGACCGATTCGCCAAACGGCAGGTATTCGACCTTGGCAAAATCGGAATAGGACATGCCGGCCGCCTTGAAGATCGCGCGCGCGTTCAACTCAGTGCCGGACTTCGGCGCCCCGACCGAGATGCGCTTGCCCTTCAGGTCGGCCAGCGTCTTGACGCCGGAATCGGCCGACGCGACGATCTGGATGTAGTTCGGATAGATGCCGGCCAGGCCGCGCAGCTTCTTCAGGGGCGTCTTGAAGCCGGCATCGGCATCGCCCTTCCATGCATCCGACAGCGCGTCGCCGAGCGTGAAGCCGACTTCACCACGGCCGGCCTGCAGCAGGTTCAGGTTTTCGGCGGACGCCTTGGTCGCCTGCACCGAGGTCTTGGCGTCCGGCATCGCCTTGCCGTAGATCTGCGACAGCGCCACACCCATTGGGTAGTAGACGCCGCTGGTGCCGCCGGTCAGGACGTTGATGAATTGCGTTTGAGCCTGGGCCGGGCCAGCCGCCAGCATGGCCACGCCAGCCAGCACCAGTAGTCCGCGCAAAAGTCCGAATTTCATTGCTTGTCTCCTTGAGTTGATTGAAAGGCCGGAGCCTCGGCCATTTTATTAGCAGAACTCGTGCCACGGTGGAGAAAACTGGCAAGTCCCTGAAAACACGGGAATTCGCGGTGGAAAGGGGGGCGCCGGCAGCAGCGGCACGGCGGAAATCCGCACGGGAGGAAGGACTGATTCCGGCGAATCGCCATTCACCGCTCCGACAGCCGCGGCAAGTACGCCTCGGGAACCATGCCGGAAACCGGGAAATAACGCGCCATCCGTAACCGGGGACCGGCTTGGCGAAATCGGCTCTAGCGGTCGATGTCCGGACTGCCGTCCAGATAAATCCTGGCCAGTCCCTGCGCAATCGACTCTTTGATCTGTTCGGTGCGTTTCGTGATGTGTTCGCGCAAATAGTTCTCGGCGGCAGCGATGTCGCGATTGCGCAGAGCAGCCACGATGGCGGCATGTTCTGATTGCGTCTTCTGCCGGCCAACCCGCTCCATGTTGATCCAGCGAATGAAGCGGATCCGCTCATTGAGATTGAGCAGGATCCGCTGCAGCTCGCTGTTGTCGGACATGGCCGCCAGCATCTGATGGAAAGTCTCGTCCAGCTGTACCAGTTCGATCACCGGCAAGTCGGACGACTTGCTGCGGCTCTCGGCCAGGAAAGACTCGAGCGCATCGATCTGCTCCGCGGTCGCCCGCTCGGCCGCCAGCCGCAGGCATGCGGCTTCCACTACTTCACGGGTTTCGTACAGATCCATCATCCCCTTGACGCTCAGGGGGCGGCGAATATAACCGCGTCCGGATTCCACCAAAAAGCCATCACGCGCCAGCAGATGCAGTGCCTCCCGCACCGGCGTCCGGCTCACCCCCAGACGCTCCGCCAACGCCACTTCGTTCAACCGCTCTCCCGGCTTGATCTCATACGAGATCGCCATGTCGCGCAGGGTCGCAAATACCTGCGAGGAGGCACGGCGGCCCTTTTCCGGCACGGTCGCGGATGATTTTTTGGTAGGCGATGTCATGAACTCCGAACCTCTCCGCCGGCTGGCAGTTTCCATGGCAGGGCCCGGCCCTCCTCCGCACATGCCGCTACCGCCCTGATTGCCGGCTCGATGTGAATTCCGCGGGACGTCAGCCAGTCATCATTGTAATAGCTGCCTTGATAGCGCTCGCCGCCATCGCATAAGACGGTAACGATGGAGCCCGGCGTTCCTGCTTCGTGCATCTGCCGCGCCAGATGAAGCGCTCCAATGAAATTGGTCCCGGTCGAGCCGCCGCAGCGTCTTCCCAGGCTGCGCTCCAGATACCGGATCGCCGCCAGCGAGGCAACATCCGGGATCTTCAGCATGCCGTCGATCACGCTTGGAATGAAGGATTTCTCGACCCGGGGACGGCCGATACCTTCGATCTGCGAGCTGGCTTCGAGCCGCAGGTCGAGTTCGCCGCTGGAGTAGGCATCGAAGAACACCGAATTTTCCGGATCGGTGGCGCATACCAGGGTATCGAAGCCAAGGTAGCGGATATAGCGTCCAATGGTCGCCGTGGTGCCACCTGTGCCGCAGCCGCATACGATCCAGGCCGGCACCGGATGCGGCTCCCGCTGCATCTGGTTGAATATCGACTCCGCGATATTGTTGTTGCTGCGCCAGTCGGTCGCGCGCTCGGCATACGTGAACTGGTCCATGTAATGCCCGTCGAGCTCGCGTGCCAGCCGTTCGGATTCGCTATACACCTCATGAGGAGTATCCACCAGGTGGCAACGGCCACCATAGAACTGGATCGCGGCGATCTTTTCCGGCGACGTCGAGCGCGGCATGACCGCGACAAAGGGCAGACCAAGCAGACGCGCGAAGTATGCTTCGGACACCGCCGTCGATCCGGACGACGCTTCGATGATCGTACTGCCCTGATGCAGCCAGCCATTGCAGAGGGCGTACAGGAAGAGCGAACGAGCCAGACGGTGCTTCAGGCTGCCGGTCGGATGACTCGACTCATCCTTCAGATACAGTGAAACGCCGGGATAGGCCGGCAATGGCACCGGAATCAGATGGGTGTCGGCAGAGCGATTGAAGTCGGCTTCGATCTTTGCGACAGCCTGCTGCATCCAGCTGCGATAGGTAGTGCACTTGGGCATGGAGGATTTCCGCTGGTTGGTCACGGCTGGCGGACGAGCATGCCATCGACTTCGATCTGGGCACCACGCGGCAACGACGCGACCCCGAGCGCCGCCCGCGCCGGGTATGGTTCGGAAAAACAGCTTGCCATCAAGTCGTTGACGACGCCGAATTGGCCGAGATCGGTCAAATAGACGTTCAGCTTGACGAAATCATTCATGTCGGCCCCCGCGGCAGCGGCGACCGCGCGCAGATTGGCAAACACTTGCCGCGCCTGCGCCTCGAAGGTGTCCGCCAGCTGGCCGGTAGCTGGATCGATCCCCAGCTGGCCGGAAAAATATACGGTATGACCCGCAGCGACCGCCTGCGAATAGGGTCCGATCGCCGCCGGCGCTGCCGAGGTGAGTATTGCGCTCTTCATCTAGCCCTTTCCAGAAAAAGGCGCGAGAGCCGGTCCATCCGGCTTCTCGCGCCGCCGAAGCGAAATGACACGCTCCCCGCTGCTCCTGGCGAGCGCTCAGGCCGGCGTGGCGTAATTGCCGCGCCCGATCGCGACGACCTTGCCGGCATCGTCGAGCACTTCGACGTCGGCTACGCAAATGCTCTTGCCGATCCGCCACACGCGGCCGACCGCACGCAGGCTGGTATTGCTCGCCGGGCGCAAATAGTCGGTGCGGAAGTTGATCGTCGCCAGCGGCTTGCCGATCATCATCATCAGCGAATAATGACCGACCGCATCGATCAGGGCCGACAGGATGCCGCCATGGAACTGGCCGCTGCCGGCAATGCGCTCGAATTCGGGACGCAGCGGCATCTGCATCACGATCTCCTGCTTGTCGTAATCGGCCGACAGGACTTTCAGACCCAGGAAGCTGTTGAACGGCGCCTTTTCGAGGCGCTGCTGCATTTCTTCGATTGGCATCGTGTTGTTCATGGCGTCACCACCACCTTCCCCATCACTTCGCGATCTTCGATCAAGCGCAAGGCTTCGCCGGCTTCTTCAAGGGGGAATACCCGATCGATCGGTACCTGCATCTTGCCGGACCGGACCAGTTCCAGCAGCGCGTGCAGGTCTTCCCGCATCCAGCCATTGGAACCACGCACATTCAGTTCGAACGTCCACAGGAAACGCAAGTCGGTCTGCGGATCGTAGCCGGCCGTGGCGCCGCAGGTCAGCAGACGGCCACCGCGCCGCAGGCAGCGCATGCTCTTGACCCAGGTATCGCCGCCGGTGAAGTTGACCGCGACGTCGACGCCGCCATCGAAGCTGCGGCGATGCGGCTTGCCGTACTTTTGATAGATCGCCTTGGCGAAATCCTCGGCGGCATAGTTGATCACATGGTCGGCGCCCAGTTCGAGCAGACGCGCCATCTTCGCCTCGCTGCTGGCGCATGCAACCACTTCCGCTCCGGCAATCTTGGCCAGCATGACGCAGCCGACACCGACTCCGCCGCTGGCTCCGAGCACCAGAACTTTTTCACCGGCCTTGACTTCGCCGATCGTATGCATCATGCGATAGGCGGTGCCGAAGGCGACCGGCAAGGCGGCGGCCTGCTCATAGCTGACTCCGTCCGGGATTTTCACCAACTGGTGTGCGCGGGCACGGCAGAGTTCGGCCAGACCGCCATGCATGGTTTCGCCCATCAGGCCGCCTTCAATGCGGTTGATCGGATCGACCAGCACGCGGTCACCAACCGACCAGCCCTCGACGCCGGCGCCGACTTCAATGATTTCCCCGGCTACGTCCAGTCCCATGATGATCGGAAAGTTCAGTTTGATCCCGGGCATTCCACGACGGGTGAACACATCGTGGTAATTCAGCGACGTTGCCTTGACGCGCAAAATGACATCGCCCTCGCCCGCCTTCGGGTCCGGGAAAGATGGATCGTGGGACAGCGCTTCCGGCCCACCATGTCCGTGGATGACAACTGCTTTCATAGTGCTTCCTTGCTCCTGTTGAAATGAGTTGGATACCGAGCCGGACTGAGCCGGCTCCGCGGGGTTGCAGCGCGTCAGCCAGGATCTGCCAATTCTTCCAGCAGCCTTGCCGCCGCTTTGCGGTCGATCTTGCCGGTACTGCCTATCGGCAAGCTATCGACGAAGTGCACCGAACGAGGGTGCTGATAAGCCGGGCCGTTTTCCAATGCGTACTCTTTCACCGCCTGTTCGTTCAGCTTGGAACCAGGCCGCACCGCTACCAGCGCGACCGGCTTCCTGCCTTTCGTCGCATCGGCGACCGCGACTATGCATGCCTGCTGAATATCGGGATGACGCTCGAGCAGCTTCTCCACTTCGCCGGGATAGATGTTTTCGCCCCCGCACACGAACATGTCGTCGACCCGGCCGACGAAATAATGGAAGCCGTTCTGATCGCGTCGCATCACGTCGCCGGTGATATAGAAGCCGTCATCGGTCATCGCCTTGGCGGACAGCTCCGACAGACCGCGATAGCCAAGCATGATGGCCGGCGACTTGACCTGCAGAACACCTTCGGCCGCGTTGCGGTTTGCGCCGTCCACCAGCCGAAGGTCGACTGCCGGATGCGGATATCCGACCGAGAGCAGCGGCTGCGGCAGTCCGTGCGGATGCGGGCCGAAGATCAGCGCACCCGTTTCGGTGGTCCCATAGCCGTTGCCGAACGAGGCATTCGGAAACAGTTCGCGTGCGCTGTCGACGATGCGCTGGGTCAGCGGCTCGGAACCCATGCGGACCATGGTCACACTGGAGAGATCGGGCTTCTGCTTGCCGTCCGTTTCGCGGGCGATCAACGCGATCATGGTCGGGATTGCGGTCAGCCAGGTGCACCGGTAGGCCTGAATCGCGGCCAGATAGCCGGCAGCGGAAAACTGCGGCATCAGGATCAGCGTGCCATGCCCGGCGAGCGCCAGCTTGATCGTATTCAGCGCATTCATGTGGTACAGCGGCGCGGCGACCAGAAAGCGATGACGCGCGTAGTCGGTGGCCGCCAGCCGTTGGCGCACCGTCCACAGATAGCCGGCATGCGACAACATCACGCCCTTCGGACGGCCAGTCGACCCCGACGTGTACAGGTACAGCGCGGCGTCGCCGGAGGCCGTTTCGGCGGGGGGCCAATCACCGGGATCAAGGAAGGCGTCGAAGCCGTCCCGGTCCTGAGCGCCGAACACGACCACCGGCAGATCGGTGGAAAAAGCCGAGCGGCGCAAGGCATCGCAGAACACCAGGCATGCACCGCTATCCTGCAGAACGAAGTCGATGGCCGCCGCCGGTTGGCGGTAATTGACCGGAACCGCGATCAGCCCGGCGCGCATGATGCCCAGATAGGCCGCAAGAAATTCCATCCGATTGGGCGACAGGATGGCTACCCTGCCCCCGTCGGGGAAGCCACGCGCCCGCAAGCCGCGCGCAACGCCATCGACGATCGCATCGAGCTCTGCATAGGTATATTCGCGCGCGACGTCATCGACCAGGTCGATCAGAGCGATCTTGTCGGCGCCTTTGTCCAAAGGCAGCAGCGCGCCAAGATTGTTCGACAAGGCCATCACGACTCATCGCTCCATGCCGCAAGGCCGGTGACGGCTTGCCGCGTGATGTGCAAGGCGTGAGCAATCGTGCTGTCGCGCCATATCTGATCGACCGGACAGAATGAATCGAGCAGATCGGCGCGCAGCATGGCGTAGCGCTCACTGCTCGGATCGGCCTTGAATTTCAACCACAGATCCAGACGCAACAGGCGGCGCATATGCCATCCCCGCGTACCGAATTCAACGACGGCGCCGCACACCGGCACCTCGCCGAGGAATTCCTGAACCCCATAGAAAAGCAGGCCACGGTAGTTGGGCCGCGCCTTGCCGTGCGGACGCTGGCCATCGATCCTGTCGCTACCCCACCAGCTGGCGGCGCGCGCATGCAGGCTGCCGCCTTCCTCGTTGAAGCAAAGGAAGAACGGTTGCCCGTATTCGCCAATGCCGGTATGCCAGTCGATCAAGCCAGCCCTGGCCGCGCCCGCCAGATGGTCGCGCACGATCCGCTCCAGGATCCGGTTCGACCATTCTCTTTGCGTGCCACCGAAATTCAGGCCGTCGGCATGGGAATACTGGCCGCGCGCCAGGGTGTCGTACAGCTGGTCGGCGCCCCGTTCCGCCGCGTAGTCGTCCATCGCCTTTTGCGCCGCAGCGATGGCCCCGGTACTCCAATCGTCGCCGAGCAGGGCGGGATGCAGGTGCGCATATCCGGCGTTCTTCGGGTGTTCGCTGTCATGATCGATGAAGTTGCGGTTCAGATCGACGTTGTTTTCGGTGGTGCGGCTGAGATGCGCGAATCCCCACGGATTGATCGCATGGACCATAACCACCGCCACGTCGGGACCGAGCCCGGCCATATTGCCGCTGCGCATCCAGGCGATCTGGGCGGCGGAGCCGCAGAATCCTTCAAGCCCATGGGTGCCGCTGACTACCAGCAGGCGACGCGACGCCGTTCTGCTGCCGCAGTAGGCGACGTCGACATGCAGCGGACTGCCGTCAGGCGCCACCGCGTCCGGATGCGAATATGTCGACAGTTCGGCGTTCGCCGCAGCCGCTACTGCGCGAAATTTGGCGCGCGCCGACCGATAGTCGAGCGCGTAGCATTCATGAAATTCCATCAGGCTTCTCTTCCTCGCTTGTGTCTGCCGATGGCTACTCGGTCTGGCCCGAGGCGGCATTTGCCTGATCCCAGAACACCAGCCGGCGATGCAGGAAGCGAATCAATTGCGTTCCGCTGAGGCCGATCACGATCAGGCTGAACAGGCAGGCAAACATCGTGGCCACGTCCAGATTTACCGAGGCCGACTGGATCAGATAACCCAGGCCCTTGGTGGACGATATGAATTCCGACACCACCGCGCCGATCAGACTCAATACAACCGAAATTTGCAGGCCGGCAAAGATGTGCCCGGCGGCCGCGGGCAACTTGACGTGGAAAAACACGTGGCTGCGCGAGGCCGAAAACACTTTCATCAAATCCAGCATCGCAGGGTTGGTCTGGCGAATCCCGACGACGGTGTTGATGAACATCGGGAAGAAACTCATCAATGCCACCATCACGACTTTCGAAGCCATGCCAAAGCCGAACCACACCAGGATCAGCGGCGCGATGGCAACCTTCGGAGTGGACTGCAGGGCAATGATGTAGGGATAGATGAACTGCTCGAAGGTCTTGGATTCGGCCAGCACGGCACCGATCAACAGCGCCAGGGTGCAGCCGATCAGGTAACCGTAGACGGTACTTTGCAGCGTAAAGAGAAAATGCGGCCAATAGGTACCATCGATGTAACCGGTCTTGAGTGCCGCAAGTACCGACTCGGGCGCCGGCAGAAGGTAATTCGGTACGCCGAACACACGGATGCTGACGATCCAAAGCAGGAGCAGGATCAGAGCGGTGATCGACGGGTATATGAAGGCCTTGATGGAATTCGGCATGGTTTCCTCCGTCAATCAAAATGCACCAGTTCTTCGAACAGTGTCCGGAGCTCGCCGCACAACCGATTGAAGGCCGGGTCCGCCAGCGTCGCCAGCGTGCGCGGCCTCGGCAAATCGACCGGAATTTCGCGAATGATGCGGCCGGGCCTGGCCGACATGACGACGATGCGGTCCGACAGGAACACCGCTTCCGGAATGCTGTGGGTGATGAACAGCGCCGACTTGCGGGTGGCCATCCAGATCCGCTGCAATTCGATGCTCATGTGATCGCGAGTCATCGTGTCCAGGGCGGAAAAGGGTTCGTCCATCAGCAGCAGCGCGGGGTCGTGGATCAGGCCCCGCGCGATTCCGACCCGTTGCTGCATGCCGCCGGACAGTTCGTTCGGATAATTGTCGAGAAATTTTTCCAACCCGACCAGGTGCAGCAATTCGCGCGCCTTGTCCCTGGCGGCCGGCAAGTCTCCGCCCAGGGCGCGCACCGGCACCAGGACATTTTCGAGGACGGTCTTCCAGGGCAGCAGCGTCGGCTGTTGAAACACGATGCCGACGTCGCCGCGCGGACGATCGATCGGCGTCCCGCTCAACAGCGCCTTCCCTTTAGATGGCTTCAGCAAGCCGCTGAAAATCTTCACCAAAGTAGATTTCCCGCAACCGGAAGGACCGACCACCGAGACGAAATCCCCTGCCCCCAGCCGCAGGGACAGGTTTTCGATGGCAGTGATAGATCCTTTGCTGGTCCGATACACGACGCTCAAATCGTCGGCGCTCAACAATGACGATCCCGGTACCGCCGCTGTAGGTTTGGATTGGAAATCCGGCCGGACTACGGCGGCGGATGCGACATGCGAAGCGGTCATGCTTTCTCCCGTACCGTTCTACTTTGCCTGCGCTGCCTTGATGACTGCGGCAGCGTCGAAGTTGTTGATTTCCTTTACGAACTGGTTCGTGAACAGCGTGTTGACGTCGATATCGCGACTGGCCAGTTGCCCACCCAGATACAACGCCTCGACATAGTATTTCCACGACTGATCGGTGTAGTAGCCCATCCGGTCCGCGCCCGATTCCGGCACCATCGTTGCCAGGCGCACCTTCAATACCTTTACGGCATCAGCCAGCTTCTGTTCTTCCGTGCCTTCGGCGGGTTTGGTATTCGGGTACAAGGACCAGAAATTCTTCACGCAGGCGACCGGATTGGCGTTGCATGCGACCACCCCCTTGGTAGCGGCGCGGGTGAAAGCGATCACCAGGTCGGGACGGTTGCGCAAGGTGTCGTCATGAGCGATCCAGCCGCTGGAAAACAGCTCGCGGTAGCGCTGTTGCTCCGGCAGCCTGCGCAGCTGCGCGCCCATCGCTTCCATCTGCACATGGAAGGTATCGAACAGGTTCAGTGCATCCACCTTGCCGTCCGCCAGAGCGCGGAACGCCGCCGGCCCCACCCCCACCGGCACGAATTCATAGTCACGCTGCAGTTCCATGCCGAGGCCTTTCAACATGGCCTTGGTGACCGACAGATTGCCCCATGACATTGCGCCGACGCCGATTTTCTTGCCTTTCAGGTCGGCCAGCGCCTTGATCGGGCTGCCCTGCTCCACGACGATTTCGAAGGGAGACATATAGATGCCGTTGTAATACAACTTGACCGGCAACGCGTCGCGGCCCGGCTGGCGCGCCACGATCAGCGGGTCCGGCGTGATCCAGCCAAACGTGATGTGCTTTTGGGTCACTTGCGGCAGCATCACCGCGGCTCCCTGGAAGAACGTGATCTGGACGTCGAGCCCCGCTTCCTTGAAATATCCCATGCCCACCGCCATCAGGGTCGGCGCGTTGGACAGCGAGATGTTGGTCGGGTATGCGAATACCACCTTCTCGGCCGCGTTGGCCGCCTGCAGGCCCGATCCGGACAACAGGCCGATGGCCGCCGCGGAAGCGGCCAGCATGCGTCGGATGGCGGTGAATTTCGGTTTCCAAATACCGGTCATGATGCAGTCTCCTTTTTCATGAATTGCGATTCAATTGCGCAGGGCTGTTTATCTATTTATTCCTACATGCCGCTTCAGTATTCCAGTCCTCAGTGCGTCACGTCCTTTCCGGGGTGGCTTGGCGAAACATCAGATATGCCCCGCCGGCCTGTTCGGCATCGACCTGCAAGCCTGCTCCGTCCATCCGGTACGGCACGCGATTCAGCGACAGCAGTGCGGCGGTGCGCCCGATATCGGCGACTTCGACGGTGAAGCCGGCCATGAAAGGCAGCACCGGGACCGAGGTGCCCGGGAAGCGTGCCCGCATCCCCGCACGATCCAGAACCAGCAGGCTGCCGAAGCGCAGAGCGAAGCGGGCCTGGTGCTGCGTGCGACACGGCGCGCAACCAAGGTAGCGCGCATAGCGCTCCGCCACCGCGTCGAGATCGTCGACCACCACCGCCGCCTCTACCAGCGCCAGCGCACCGTTCGGATGTGCCAAACAGGGCTCTTGCCAGAGCAGTTCGGGAGTCTCATGCCGCAGCGTCAGGACCAATCCTTCCGGCATTTCCTCGCGCGGAATTCGTACCTGGGAAAACCGGGCGAGCGCTGGACCACCGGGAGTATCGATATACCGTTGCAGAACGCCCGGCGCCGCTGAAAACCCGCGTTCATGCAACGCGCCGATCACGGTCTGCGGCGTGTCGGTGGCGAACGCGAGAATATGCATTCCAGCGTAGCGCGAAAGACCATCCGGTATGCCGCGCAGGTCGAGCGTGGGATCGACCACCCCCAGCAGTTCGATGTAGCCATGCCGCAGCATCGCGCAGCGATTGGCGATCCCGCTTTTCACCACCTCTTTCGTCACTGCGTGCGTACCGGAATGCTGGGACAGCGGCGTCAGCCGGAATCCGAGCCGCGCATAGCTGGCCGCGATCAGGTCCAGGCTGGAAGCGTAGAGGCCGACATGGTCCAATCCGACCTGCGACCGGCTTTCAGTCTCAGGGATCTGCACTGTCATGCCAGCCCTCCGCTGAAGCATGCGATCCGGCTGCCAAGGCCGGGATGTTCGCTGGCGCCCATGGCATCGCCATACGGTTCGGGAAGTCCAAGATGCGGATACATTGCCATCTTTCTCTATCGTCGGCTGGCGGTCCTAGCCGTCAACCGCGCATGTATGGATAGTCATAGGACGCTGCCGGCACGAACGTTTCCTTGATCGTTCTCGGAGAAACCCAACGCGTCAGATTCCACATCGACCCCGCCTTGTCGTTGGTTCCGCTGGCGCGCGCGCCGCCGAACGGCTGCTGACCGACGACCGCTCCAGTCGGCTTGTCGTTGACGTAAAAATTGCCGGCGGCGTTGCGCAGCTCCCGCTTGGCCTCCAGAATCGCGGCCCGGTCGCGCGCGAATGCGGCGCCGGTCAGCGCATAGGACGAGGTTGAATCGATCGTTGCCAGCATCTCGGACCAGCGCGCGTCGGGATAGACATGAATCGCCAGCATCGGCCCAAAAAACTCGTTCAACATCAGAGAGTGACGCGGATCATCGACTTCGAATACGGTAGGGGATACGAAATAGCCCTGTTCGTCGGAACAGGTGCCGCCGGCGACCAGCCGCACGCCGGCGGCATTCCTGGCCTCGTCTATCACGGCGGCCAGCCGACGATAGGCGACGCCGTCGATCACCGCTCCCATGAAGTTGCCGAAATCGCGGACGTCGCCCATGCGAATCGAGGCGATCTGCTCCTGTAGACGGGCTTTCAGGCTCGGCCACAGGCTCTGCGGGATATAGGCACGCGATGCCGCGCTGCACTTTTGTCCCTGATATTCGAACGCACCACGGATCAATGCCGCCACCACCGCCGCCTCATCGGCGGACGGATGGGCAACTACGAAATCCTTGCCTCCGGTTTCGCCGACCATGCGCGGGAAGTTGCGATAGCGGTCGAAGCGGCCGCTGACCGTCTGCCACAGCGCGCGAAAAACCTCGGTCGACCCGGTGTAATGGATGCCCGCCAGCGCCGGGTGTGCGAGGACGCGATCCGTGATGGCGACCGGATCGCCCGGCACGAAGTTGATGACACCCGGCGGCAGGCCGGCTTCCTGCAGCAACTCCATCAGCAGGAAGTTGCTGAGCAGGGATTTGTCGCTGGGTTTCCAGACCACGGTGCCGCCCATCAGGACCGGCGCCGACGCCAGGTTGCCGGCGATCGCCGTGAAATTGAACGGGGTGACCGCGTACACGAAGCCTTCCAGCGGGCGGTAGTCGATCGTGTTCCAGCAGCCGGCGCTGGAAGCCGGCTGCTCCTGGTAAATACGGGTGGCGAAAGCGACATTGAAGCGCAGGAAGTCGGCCAGTTCGCAGGCGCTGTCGATCTCCGCCTGATAGACCGTCTTGCTCTGCCCCAGCATGGTTGCCGCATTCAGCCGCGCACGCCACGGCCCGCTCAGCAGTTCGGCCGCCTTCAGGAAGATCGCTGCGCGATCGGCGAACGGCATCTCGGCCCATGACTTCTGCGCCGTCAATGCCGACTCGATCGCGACATCGACCAGCGCGGTGTCCGCCAGGCCGGCCTCGCCGAGCACCAGGCCATGATCATGGGGTGCGCGCACAGTCATGCTGGCGGTCGTCGGACTCACCTTCCCATCGACGATCGGGGCGATATCGGTTTTGGCTGAACACAAGTCCTGCAATGCGCCTTCCAACCGCAGCCGTTCGGGCGACCCGGCCAGATATTGATGGATCGGCTCGTTCGCCGGCACCGGAGGAATGGTATGGAAATCCATCGCGCCTTACCCCATCCACTGGCTGACCGGCGCCGCGGTGTCTTGCAACGGCTGGCAAATGATATCGACCAATGCAGGGCCGCCGTATTCGATGGCGGCCTTCAGCACTGCGTCCAGCTTGGACGGATCTTCGACGCGCCAGGCCTTGACGCCATAGGCTTCCGCCACGCGCGCATGGTCGGTCCGTCCGAAATCGACTGAAAAATAGCGCTCGTCGTAACCGGCCTTCTGACTTGCCTTGATCCACCCATAGACGGAATTGGAAAGTACGATCATCAGCAGCGGGATCTTGCGCCGCACGATGGTTTCCATTTCACCAACCGTAAAACCGAAGCTGCCGTCCCCCATGACCGACACCACCTTGGAGCCCGGCCGGCCGAACGCGGCGCCGATCCCTGCCGCCATCGAAAACCCGAGCGCACCGTGCGCGCGGTTGGTAATGAAATAGCGTCCCGCCTTGGAAGCCTCGAAATAGGCGGAAAAGTAGGGACAAGGCGTTCCTGGATCGGCCACCACCACGGACTCAGCCGGCAGTAGCCGATTCAACGCATCGACCACCCGCTCTGGTTTGATAGGCGCATCTTCCGAAGCCACCAGCGGGGCAAATGCCTCCAGTTTCGAACCTTTGGCCTTGGCCACGATGGCCTTGCCGTCGGCTGCGTCGGAAGGCCGCCGCGCAATGCGGGCCTGCACTTCCTGTTGCAGGGATTGCAGTGCCAACAGCGCGTCGCCGACCATCGCCACCTCGGTGCGATAGTTGGCAGCGATGGCCATCGGATCGGAATCGATGTGCAGAATCGGCACGTCGCGGCTCGGAAAACGCCAGTGTTCCGTCGACGTCGAGCCGGCCCGGCAGCCGATCAGCAAGACCAGATCGGCGGCTGCGATCACGGCCCGGGTGGCCAGAATGCCGCCATTGGAGCCGACCACGCCGGCATTCAATGGATGGGTGTCGGCCAGGCTGCCCTGGCCGCTGACGGTGGTGCACACGGGCGCGTTCAAGGTTTCAGCCAGGGCCGCAAGTGCATCGCAGGCACCGGCGATCACGACGCCACCACCGCACAGGATCACCGGCGCACGGGCGGCGACCAGCTTGTCCGCGGCGCGAGCGATGGCCGCCGGATCGGGGCTGGAGCGCATGGCCGGAAATCGATCATGTCCTGGCTGCGCCCAGACGTCGGCAACATCCACGTCGTGATGCTGGACGTCATAGGGGAGGCACAAATGCGCCGAGCCGGGGCGGCCGGTGGTCATCGCCCGGAACGCCGCGCGGACCGCGCCGGGAATCTGGTCGGCACGATCGATCGTGGTATTCCATTTGGTCAACGGGCGGTACAAGCCCTCCTGGTCCAACTCGGTCAACGGATACTTGCCACGCGACCCGACCGAAACGTCTGAGGTAATACCGAGCACCGGAATCGACGATTCGTTCGCCTCCACTAGGCCCGGCAACAGATAGGTGGCGCCGCCGCCGCTGGGCCCCTCGCAGACGCCCACCTTGCCGGTGACGCGGGCGTAAGCGTCCGCCATGTAGCCGGCACTGCGCTCATCGCGCGTCAACACGTGATCGATGCCATGATCGAGGCGATGGAGCGCATCGTAAAACGGCAGGCTGGTATCTCCGCACAGGCCGAAGATATGTTTGACCCCGTTCAGTTGCAGCATGCGCACCATTGCTTCGGCGCCGTTCAATTGCGTCATGACATGTCCCTTATGTCGTGGATATTTTTGCCGTGAGCTTCACGGACTCCGTGTCCGCCAAGCCAGTCGATGAGCCTCAATTCAATGTATACATAATTATATACATCAAAGAATACATATCAAGCTCTTTTTTGCGCGACAGAAACGTACAGTGAAAAATCACCGGGACAAGGCAGAGCGGGGTCAATGAACGGCCCGTTCGCGCGGCGCGCGGGCGGCTACAGCGCGGCGGCTTCGGTGCCAGGCTCGATGAGCCGGACGGCGCGGCATACTCCGCCGATAGAGAGCAGGAAGGAAAATCCCGCCATGTGCGGGAATATCGACAGGACCGCGAAACGACGCTTGGCGGCAGATCGAAACCGCAGGAAATGAAACCGTCAGGACGGGTTGGGCGCAACCATCGCTTCCGGCCGCACCCATTGGGCGAACTGCTCTTCGCTGACGAAGCCGAGCGCCAGCGCCGCTTCCTTCAGCGTGCTGCCGTCCTGGTGCGCGCGCTTGGCGATCTGCGCCGCGCGGTCGTAGCCGATGTGCGGCGCCAGCGCGGTGACCAGCATCAGCGAGCGCTCCATCAGGTCGTGGATGCGGGTGCGGTCGGCTTCGATGCCGCGCGCGCAATGCTGGTCGAAGCTGGCCATGCCGTCGGCCAACAGACGCACGCTCTGCAGGAAATTGTGCGCGATCATCGGCTTGAACACGTTCAGCTCGAAATTGCCCGAGGCACCGCCGACGGTGATCGCGACGTCGTTGCCGAACACCTGGCAGCACAGCATGGTAAGTGCCTCGCACTGGGTCGGATTGACCTTGCCCGGCATGATCGAGCTGCCCGGCTCGTTTTCCGGGATGCGGATTTCGCCGAGGCCGGAGCGCGGGCCGGATGCCAGCCAGCGCACGTCGTTGGCGATCTTCATCAGCGCCGCCGCCAACGTCTTCAGCGTGCCGTGCGCCGCCACCAGCGCGTCGTGCGCCGCCAGCGCGGCGAACTTGTTGGGCGCGCTGGAAAACGGCAGCGCAAAGCGC
>JBATWJ010000558.1:0-3839 GCA_049672545.1 Burkholderiaceae bacterium | reverse complement strand
CGGACGAGGCCGACACCGCCAGTTGATTGGCTTGGCGCGCGTTGTCGGCGTTCTGTTTGACGGTCGAGGTCAGTTCTTCCATCGACGATGCGGTTTCTTCAAGGGAACTGGCCTGCTGTTCGGTGCGCGCCGACAGATCCTGGTTGCCGGCGGCGATCTGGTGGGTGGCAACGCCGATCGCGCCGCTGCCGTCGCGCACTTCGCGCACCGTCTCGATCAGGTTTTGCTGCATCCGCTGCAGGCCGCGCAAAAGCCGCCCCATTTCATTGCCGGAATCGGTTTCGATGCGGCGGTTCAGGTCGCCGCGGCCGATGGCTTCGAAGTGGCCGAGCGTCTCCTGCAGCGGCTGCATGATCGCACGCACCAGGAAGAAGGCGGACAGCGCCACCACCAGCAGGCCGAAGGCGACGCCGGCGATCGCCAGGATGCGGAAGATGCGGAAGGTCTCTTGGCTGGCGGCGTAGAGTTCGGCGGCGGACTTCGACTGGTAAGTGGTCAGCGCCTTCATGCTTTCCTCGACCGGCCAGAACAGCGGGCCGAGCTTTTCGAACATCAGGCGCCCGCTTTCCTCGCGGTTGTCGGCCTTGATGGCGGCAGTCAGCGCGGCGATGCCGTCGCGCAGGTAAGTGTCGCGCTTGGCGGAGACGGTCGCCGCCAGCTGCTTTTCCTCCTCGCTGGACGGCAGCGCGAGATAGGCTTTCCAGGCTTCGTCCGACTGTTCGCCGAACTGCTGCGCGCGCCGCATGATTTCCGGCGCGTCTTCGGTGTCAGGGCGCTGCACCAGGCGGCTGAGCGCGGTCCTTTGCTGCAGCATGCGCACCAGCGAGGTGTCGATCGCCGTGGCCGATGCCAGCCGGTTGCCGTAGACCTGCTCGAGCGAGCGGTTGGCGTCCTGCAGCCCGAACACGCCCATGGCGCCGCCGACGATCAGCATGACGCCCATGAAGGCCATGGTGCCGATCAGGCGCAGCTTGATTGAAAGATTCCTGAACATCGTTGCTCCGCAGAGATAAAGAGAAAGGGGGGCCGCCGGCCGCGTTCCGCCTTCGCCCGCCGGCGCCGGACCGCCACGGTAGGCGGAGGGCGGGCGTAGCGTGCAAAAAGCGGGGAGGAAGGCGGCGGGCCGACAAATTTCCGGACAATGTAATTGCGGCATTGCAGCAAAAAACTTTAGGCGGCGCGTCGCGGCGGATCAAAAAATCAGCGAAAGCCCGGCTGGACCGGACGCGGTCGCCGGCCGTCTTTTGAAATCCTTGAAGAATAGAGGGAGTATGATGAAAAATACAAGTAAATGTAACCGGCACAGGACGTCGTGTGCGGGAGTATAGGGAGCGGGATAGCCTGTCCCTGATCTCGTCGCCGTCCCGGCGGCCGGGTCATCCCTTTGGGCGATAATAGCGGCTTCCCGCCATTTTTCCTTTTGCCATGCCCCAATTCGCTCCCCTGAAGAACGACACCTTCCTGCGCGCGCTGCGCCGGCAGCCGACCGACTACACGCCGCTGTGGCTGATGCGCCAGGCCGGCCGCTACCTGCCGGAATACCGCGCCACGCGGGCGCGCGCCGGCTCCTTCATGGGGCTGGCGACCAACCCGGACTACGCCACCGAAGTCACGCTGCAGCCGCTGGACCGTTATGCGCTGGACGCGGCGATCCTGTTTTCCGACATCCTGACCGTGCCCGACGCGATGGGGCTGGAACTGTATTTCGTCGACGGCGAAGGGCCGAAATTCCGCCATCCGCTGCGCGACGAGCGGGCGGTGATGCAGTTGCGCGCCCCCGACCTCGAGCAGCTGCGCTACGTTTTCGATGCGGTCACGCAGATCCGCACCGAGCTGGCCGGCCGCGTGCCGCTGATCGGCTTTTCGGGCAGCCCGTGGACACTGGCCTGCTACATGGTCGAGGGTGGCAGCTCGGACGACTTCCGCACCGTCAAGACCATGCTGTATGACCGTCCGGACCTGATGCACCGCATCCTGCAAACCAACGCCGACGCGGTCGCCGCCTACCTGAACGCGCAGGTCGAGGCCGGCGCGCAGGCGCTGATGCTGTTCGACACCTGGGGCGGCGCGCTGGCCGACGGTGCCTACCAGCAGTTCTCGCTCGATTACATGCGGCAGGTGGTGTCGCAGCTGCGGCGCGAACAGGACGGCGAGCAGATTCCGCTGATCGTGTTCACCAAGGGCGGCGGCCTCTGGCTGGAGCAGATCGCCGCCATCGGCGCCGACGCCGTCGGCCTCGACTGGAGCGTCAACCTGGGACAGGCGCGTGCGCGCATCGGTGCCCAGGTCGCGCTGCAGGGCAACCTCGATCCGGCGGTGCTGTTTGCCAAGCCGGAACAGATCCGCGCCGAGGTGCGGCGCACGCTGGAAGCCTTCGGCAAGCCGGAGGCCGGCAGCGGCCACGTATTCAATCTCGGGCACGGCATTTCCCAGTTCACGCCGCCGCCGGCGGTCGAAGTGATGGTCGAGGCCGTGCATCAGATCAGCCGGGCGTTGCGCGCCTGAGCGCCGCCGGGCAAAAAACCACGTTTGCAGGCGGCACTTATGCACACTGGACAGGGTGTCGAGGGCCTCGGCCTGTACCGCAAAAAAATTATTCCGGCCCGCCGACGAATTTCTTTAAGCCATTGATTTAAAAGAAGTTATTTTTTGCCTGCGGTTTGCGCAATGTGTTGAAAGCCGCATGGTGTCTGGCTTTTGCGGCTGTCAAGAGGGGCTTACCCACAAAGTTGTCCACAGCTTTTGTGGATAGCTCGAAAAGCTCTTTAGAATCGGGAGCTTAGGGGCCAAAGTGAATCGTTTCGTGAACTTTCTATTGCGTTGCGTCAAGAAAGCGGCTGGAACAGTGCCTTGACTTGGCGGCCGTTTTGACCCTGTTACACGTAGAGGGAAAAGAAGAGGAGGCGGCGCGTCGCCGGCACCCGGTTTTGATGGAGTGCAACAGGAATTTTCGGTGTTTTCGTTGGCTGTATTTTTGGCGTATCGACAAGGTTTCCGCCGGAAAACTGTTGCCCGGTGCGGCTCCCATGACGAAAACCTTCCGCAAGTCGCGTCCCGGCTTTCGCACCGGAAAAAATGCCACGTAAATAACACTTGGCGAACCGCAGTGCAGCAACTTATGCACATTATTTGTCGGAAGGCAAGCCGGTACTTTTTCAGCAACGAAAATTTTTTTGGTGTGCGGGAAGTGAAGCTAAGTATTTGATTTTAAAGGGAGCGCATTTTGCATGCGGTTTGAGCAAAATATTGGAAGCCGCATGAAATCAGGGGTTTTGCGCTGTCAAGAGGGGATTGTCCCCAAAGTTATCCACAGTTTCTGTGGATAGTTAAAAAACTGCATAGGAAACCGTAAGTTAGCCCAACTTTTCAGGGTTTACATTAAGTCGTGGAACACCGCATCCTCAAAATCGCGCTCGACACCCCGCTTGACATCGCCTTCGATTACCGTTGGACCGGGCCGCATGCCGACACGCCGCCGCCGGCGATCGGGCAATTGGCGCTGGTGCCGTTCGGCCGCCGCCAGGAAATCGGTGTCGTGGTCGGCAGCGCCGACGTCTCCGAACTGGCTCCGGCCAAGTTGAAGGACGTGCTGGCGTTGCGCGATGAATTGCCGCCGCTGCCCCCAGCCTGGCTGGCACTGTGCGGGTTCGCCGCCGAGTACTACCAGCGCCCGCTGGGCGAGGTGATGCTGCCGGCGCTGCCGAAGAATCTGCGCGCAGCCAAGCCGCTGGCGCTGCAGCGCGCGCTGAAATGGCTGGATAAACAGCAGGCGGAATACGTTGCGGCGACGCAAACGGCGGACAACGCGGCGGCCGCGGCGCCGGCGCTGAACCCGGCGC
>JBATWJ010000557.1:0-2881 GCA_049672545.1 Burkholderiaceae bacterium | reverse complement strand
CGGACGAGGCCGACACCGCCAGTTGATTGGCTTGGCGCGCGTTGTCGGCGTTCTGTTTGACGGTCGAGGTCAGTTCTTCCATCGACGATGCGGTTTCTTCAAGGGAACTGGCCTGCTGTTCGGTGCGTGACGACAGGTCGGCGTTGCCGGCGGCAATTTGGGCCGAGGCGGTGGCGATCGCATCGGTGCCGCTGCGCACCTGGCCGACCACCTGGGCCAGGCTGGCGTTCATGTCTTTCAGCGCATGCAGCAGCTGGCCGGTTTCGTCGCGGCCGCCGGCGTCGATTTCCAGCGTCAGGTCGCCGCCGGCGACGGTGGTCGCCACCGATACCGCCTGCTGCAGCGGCCGCGTGATGCTGCGCGAAATCAGCCAGGCGCACAGCGCGCCGAGCACCAGCGCCAGCGCGCCCAGGGCGATCAGCAGCAGCCGGCCAGTGCGGTGGTGCTCGTCGATTTCGGCCGCGGCCTGGTCGATCCTCTGCTTTTGATACGCCTTCAGCTGGCCGATGCTGTCGACGTAGGCCTTGACCGCTGGCGTCAGATGGGTCGTGACCCGGGCCTGAGCATCGGAATATTCATACTCGGCCTTCAGCTTCAGCACCGCATCGCGCGCCTGCAGATAGGTGGCGTCGGCCGCCTGGATCTGCTGCATCAGCTGCTTGCCCTTGGGCGTAGTCACCCGCTTTTCCAATTGTTGCCGGATCTGCTGGATCTGCTTGGTGGAGGCGTTGATTTCGGCCAGGTATTCCTTTTCCAGCGCCGGTTCGGAAGTCTTCGCCAACGCGATCGTGCGCACGCTGTTGGCGGTGGTTTCCAGCACCCAGTCGGACGCCAGCCGCTCTTCCGCCAGCGTGCGTTCAGTCATGGTCTGAGCCGCATCGCCGATGCTGTTCAGGCGCCAGACGCCAACCACGGTCATCAATGCCATCAGCGCCAGCACCGACGCAAAGCCGAGCCCCAGGCGCATGCCGATTTTGAAATTTTTCATGATTCCCAGTACTTACGAATGAAGAAAGTTGCTTCGTTTGTGAAACCGCCGCGGGATTACGCTGAGTGATGCAGACGAGGGGACGTCGACAGCGATGTCAATGCAACGAAATCGGTGCCGAACGAAGAGGCGAGCACATCTGAAGATAATTCCGTACAGCAATATAGTTCCTAACGGCAATATTACCGGGAACTGTAGGGCAGCGTGGTGGAATTTTCCCGGGTGCCGACGCCGGCGCCCGGGCCGGTGCGCGGATACCGGCTCAGGTCATCCGGCCTTTGGCCAGCGGCGGATTCTTGGCGAAGTACTTGCGGATGCCGTTCAGGATCGCGGCGGCCATCTGCTCCTGGTAGCGCTCGTCGGTCAGCTTGGCTTCTTCTTCCGGGTTCGAGATGAACGCGGTTTCGATCAGGATGCTGGGGATGTCGGGCGCCTTCAGCACCGCGAAGCCGGCCTGCTCGACCGCGCCCTTGTGCAGCTTGTTGATACCGCCGATCTCGCCCAGCACCTCGCGCCCGAGCTTCAGGCTGTCGCTGATCTGCGCGGTGGTCGACAGGTCGAGCAGCACACTCGCCAGTTGCCGATCCTTGGTCTGGATATTGACGCCGCCGATCAGATCGGCGGCGTTTTCCTTGCTCGCCAGCCAGCGCGCGGCGGTCGAACTGGCACCCTTTTCGGACAGCGCGAACACCGAGGCGCCGCGCGCGGTCGGCTGCACGAAGGCGTCGGCGTGGATCGACACGAACAGGTCGGCCTGCACCTTGCGCGCCTTTTGCACGCGCACGTGCAGCGGCACGAAGTAGTCGCCGTCACGCGTCAGCATCACGCGCATGTTCGGCTGCTCTTCGATCTTGCGCTTCAGACGGCGGGCGATCGCCAGCACCACGTCCTTTTCGCGGCTGCCGCCGCGGCCGATCGCGCCCGGGTCCTCGCCGCCGTGGCCGGGATCGAGCGCGATGGTGATCATGCGCATGGTCTGCGGATGCGCCTTGGCCGACTTCGGGTCGGCGGCGTCCGGCTTGGCTTCAGCCATTGGCGGCTGCGCCAGCTCGTCGGACCACTGGCCCTTGCGGATCAGTTCGGCGATCGGATCGAGTTCCTGCACCGGGTACAGGTCGAACACCAGCCGGTGCCGGTACTGGCCGGCCGGCGCCAGCGTGAACACCTGCGGCCGGATTTCTTCCTTCAGGTCGAACACCAGCCGCACTACGCCCGGCCGGTTCTGGCCGACCCGCACCTGGCGGATGTAGGGGTCGTTCGGCTGGATCTTGGCGACCAGCTCCTTCAGTGTCGGGTTCAGGTCGAGGTCTTCGATGTCGACCACCAGCCGTTCCGGATTGCTGATCGTGAAGTGGCTGACCTTCAGGTTGCTGTCGTTTTCCAGCGTGACGCGGGTGTATTCGTCCGACGGCCAGACGCGCACCGCGAGGATTTGCGCGGCCCGTGCCGGCAGCGGCGCGAGCAGCGAGATCAGGAGGGTGCTGCCGGCCTGCAGCAAGGTGCGGCGGCGGCTGCCGCGCGGATTCAGAGGTTGGGAGCGAAGTGCAGGCGGTCGAGGCATTGCAGACCCTTGTCGGACAACGCATGCAATTCTACCTCACGACTTTCTCCGCAGACAGTCAGACGCACCTCGATATCGGCCGCCGGCAACGCCGGCTGCGCCTTCTCCGGCCATTCGACGATGCAGACGTTGTCGCCGTTGAAATAATCGCGGAAGCCGGCGTCGAGAAATTCATCCGGCCCGGCCAGCCGGTACAGGTCGAAGTGGACCAGCTCGACCATGCGATCGCCGATCCGGACCCGGTACGGCTCGGCTAACGTGTAGGTCGGGCTCTTGACGCGGCCGCTGTGGCCGGCCGCGTGCAGCAGCGCGCGCGTCAGGGCGGTCTTGCC
>JBATWJ010000556.1:0-10215 GCA_049672545.1 Burkholderiaceae bacterium | reverse complement strand
CCGGATGCACGCGCCGACGCCGCGCTGGCCGCGCACCGTTCGGTGGTGGGCGCGCCGTATATCCGCTTCTATGCCGGCTGCCCGATTTACAACGACAGCCGGGTCGCGGTCGGCGAGCTCTGCCTGATCGACTACAGCCCGCGCGCCTTCGGCGACGACGAGCGGCAGCTGCTGGCCGACCTGGCGGCGCAGGCCGAGCGCGAATTGCGGCTGCAGGAGCTGGGCGCTGCGCAGATCGACCTGCTGAAGAAGAACAAGAGCCTGCGCCGCGACTCGCTGCTCGATCCGCTGCTCGGCACCTGGAATCGTGCCGCGATCGCGCGGCTGGTGGCGGTGGAAAAGGAGCGTTGCGACGGCAACCGCCAGCCGCTATCGCTGATCTTGGTCGGCGTCGACGGCTTCAAGAATCTGAACGAGCGGCTCGGCCAGCCGGCCTGCGACACGATCCTGGTCAAGATCGCTAGCCGCCTGCGCTCCTGCATCCGCCCCGGCGACGCGCTCGGCCGCCATATCGGCGACCAGCTGCTGGTGGCGCTGCCCGGCGCTTCGCACGTGGTGGCCGAATCGGTGGCCGAACGCATGCGGCGCGCGATCATGCTGCCGCCCGAATTGGGCGACGCCGGTGCAAGCCTGACGGTCAGCGCCGGCACGGTGTCGAGCAACCTGTTCCCGGGCGCCGATGCCGAAGAATTGATGCGCCAGGCCGATCTGGCGCTGTACGCGGCCAAGGAGGGCGGCCGCAATTGCGTGATCCAGGCGCGGCCGGCGCTGGCATGATTTCCCGAACGTTTTTCCGATTGTTTCCTACCAAGCGCTTCCCATGCACTCAAAAATCCTGATTCTCGATTTCGGCTCGCAGGTCACGCAGCTGATCGCCCGTCGCGTGCGCGACGCCGGCGTCTTTTCGGAGGTGTACCCGTACGACGTCAACGACGAATTCATCCGCGACTATGCCGCCGACGGCGCGCTGCGCGGCATCATCCTGTCCGGCGGCCCCAACAGCGTGATCGAAGACGACACGCCACGCGTGCCGCAGTCGGTGTTCGAGATCGGCGTGCCGGTGCTGGGCATCTGCTACGGCATGCAGGCAATGGCGCTGCAGCTGGGCGGCAAGGTCGAAATGGGCAAGGTGCGCGAATTCGGCTACGCCGAGGTGCGCGCGCGCGGCCACACCGCGCTGTTGAACGGCATCAACGACTTCGTCACGCCGGAAGGCCACGGCATGCTGAAGGTCTGGATGAGCCACGGCGACAAGGTCGACGAAATGCCGCCCGGCTTCAAGCTGATGGCCTCCACCGACAATTGCCCGATCGCCGGCATGGCCGACGAAACGCGCCGTTTCTACAGCGTGCAGTTCCATCCCGAAGTCACGCACACGGTGCAGGGGGAAGCGATCCTCGGCCGCTTCGTGCATGAAATCTGCGGCTGCAAGTCGGACTGGAACATGCCCGACTACATCGCCGAAGCGGTCGCCGCGATCCGCCAGCAGGTCGGCGGCGACGAGGTGATCCTCGGCCTGTCCGGCGGCGTCGACTCCAGCGTGGCGGCGGCGCTGATCCACCGCGCGATCGGCGACCAGCTGACCTGCGTGTTCGTCGACCACGGCCTGCTGCGGCTGGGCGAGGGCGACATGGTGATGGACATGTTCGCCAAGAACCTCGGCGTGAAGGTGATCCGGATCGACGCCAGCGAACAGTTCATGCAGAAGCTGGCCGGTGTCGCCGACCCGGAAGACAAGCGCAAGACCATCGGCCGCGAATTCATCGAAGTGTTCCAGGCCGAAGCCGGCAAGCTCAAGAACGCCAAGTGGCTGGCGCAGGGCACGATCTACCCGGACGTCATCGAAAGCGCCGGCAAGGGCAAGAAGGGCCACACCATCAAGAGCCACCACAATGTCGGCGGCCTGCCCGAAACCTTGAATCTGAAGTTGCTGGAACCGCTGCGCGAACTGTTCAAGGACGAAGTGCGCAAGCTTGGCGTGGCGCTCGGCCTGCCGGCGACGATGGTGTACCGCCACCCGTTCCCGGGTCCGGGCCTCGGCGTGCGTATTTTGGGCGAAGTGAAGCGCGAATACGCCGACCTGCTGCGCCGTGCCGACGCGATTTTCATCGAGGAATTGCGCAACACCGTCGACACCACCAGCGGCAAGAACTGGTACGAACTGACCAGCCAGGCCTTCGCGGTGTTCCTGCCGGTGAAGTCGGTCGGCGTGATGGGCGACGGCCGCACCTACGAATACGTCGTCGCGCTGCGCGCGGTGCAGACGCAGGACTTCATGACTGCGCACTGGGCCCATCTGCCGCATGAGTTGCTGGGCAAGGTGTCGAACCGGATCATTAACGAGGTGCGTGGGATCAATCGCGTGGTGTACGACATTTCGGGCAAGCCGCCGGCGACGATTGAGTGGGAATGAGAGCGGTTTATAAGCTATTGATTTAATTGTAAAAACTGAGTATCAATAGCTATACCTCCCATATCATCAATGGTATTTTTCATGGTATGTTGAGAGGCGTGTCATGAAACAAATACTGATACCATGAGGATGAGCCTGATGCCGTCATGGTATCGGGCAGTTCTCATTCATTTATCAGGTCCCTGAAGATGACGTTGCTGACCATTTCCGCTCCAAGGAACTTGATTAGCATGTTCGGATTTGCGAGATCCTCTTTCCTCAGTACTGCGATCGCTTGGCCAACCACGACCTCCCGAGACTTCTTTCACCCGACGACGTCGTAGATGAGGTTACGGAGGTTCTTGATCTTCTTGTACCGTAGGCAGTTGCTCGATCCGGCGAGTTCCTAAATGAGGGCGGTGTCGCGATGGTTCGGATTGTCCTTGATCCATTTCCTTAATATGGCGACGAGCTCCTTCCAGCTTGTGCCTATCACGGCAAGGCATGAGTCAGTCAGGCAAGCAATCTCGATCGCGTAGCACTCGAGGCGGTAACGTTCGAGGGGTGAGCGAAGTTCGGGCGGCTGGCCAACCACACCATCGCCGTCGCGAATAGAAAAGGCGATTGGGTTGTTGTAGAGTGTGCCGAGCAGTTGGATGCCGAAAATCTCAAGAGCACCCTGCTCGTCGACGCTGGAATAGAGCGTGTTAGTGCCTCTCCCTATTTTCATACCTTCGTTGAGGCGGATAAATCGCACTCTGGTGTGACCGCACTATTGATCCTCGTATGGGCGGATCGACACAGCTATTCGCCTGAGTGGCCTATAGGCGGGCGCACAGATCAGGCAGGATGTTTCTCGTGGTATCGCCTAAGTGTGCGGTTGCAATGCATTGATTTAGGAGAGTTTTATCCGCTTATTGATGGCGGAGTGGGGATGCAGCTCTTTTGGGAACAAAGGATTCAATGGGTAGACCAATGGCAACAGAGGGGACACCGGTAGACGAGACGGAATTAGCTACGCAGCTCCGCACACGGGGCTTGGTGCGTACTGTCGCGGATCGGAAGTGTTGGCGTGGGGACGATAATCATTCTGCGTTGCTCGAGACGCTTGCAACCATATTGAACGCTACCAATGCGCCACCGATTGACCTTCACATCGAAGAAGCGCTGGCGGAGTTGGAGGGACCGCGCTTCTTTCTCGTACAGCATGTTCTATGCGATCTGATACCCCTTCTGAACGTAGATCAGGACGTTCTTCTTGCCTTTATCACGCGCCTGCTCGATGCGGGCGGCAACGATCTGGCTGCTGGCGCCCCTAGTACCGCTTTTGGGGAATGGACGAAGAAAGATCCAGCCAGATCTTCCAAGGTCTACGAAGCAGCACGTGCCGGCGATAACTTCGCTCTGCGTCAACTATTCATGGTTCTCCTCATGAACGCTGATATCGATGAAGGCCTCATTTTCGCGCAAGCTCACGAGCGGGAGGCTAAGCTCGCGGCTCTCTCGGCTTTGGGGGCCATGAGGTTGGGTGAACGCTACGGTGAGGTGCTCGACACCCTGCTCCAAGGAGCGTCCAAAAACGATGAAGACATCGCACTCCGGTCCCTCGAAGCGGGCTATCGCGCTGCTGCACAGCGAAAAACACTTGTACCCGTCGGCTTTGACGAACAACTCGAACGGGTCCTTCAGACGAGGAGTCCCTTCGCGATCCACTTGGCAGCGAACCTGCTGTGGCTTCACCCAGTTGCTCTCACAGAAAACGCCATGGACCTGTGCCTGGATGCCGCTGCGGATGTTGACCCAGATAGCGCTGGCACGATTTCGCACCTCGACCATGCCGCATATCAGCTCGTGGGTGCTGGGTATGCTGAAAAAGTGATTTGCCTGCTTAGTGAGTTATTTGATCGCTCAAAGGGGCGAATTACGCTGGAGGCATTCCAGAGCACCTACCACGCTCTGCAAAATGCCGGCTCTGAGGTGCTGGGTAGCGCGGTTGTGTACTGGCTGATGAACGGGAGTACACACACTCACCGATGCGTGGCTAGCGAAGTTTGCGGTCTCGAAAACGATAACCCTCCTTTCTCCATCCTCACGTCATCTCTTCCACTAGATCCATCAGATCAACTGTTCCTCTGCCGCAAGGCTGTCGGATGGTTCTTCATTGACCCGCTGGCTGCGGTTGTCATACCGTTAGCGGTGCTTCGTGACGGATCTCCGGATATCGCGAGTGAAGTCCTCAATCTGATCTACGATCCCTTGCTCCTGAGCTATGGTGGCAAGTTGAAGAGCTACCTTGAGCTCGCCGTCGCAGACGACGGAGCTAACAGCTCGGGCCTTGCCGAACTGCTCGCACGCAAGGCCGCACTTCAGGATGCGATGGAGGGTATTGAGCGCTTGGTCGAACTGCACCCCAGCGAAATGCAGCGCGAGGCGGCGCGTGTTCAATGGCACGAGCAGATGGAACGGGGCATGGAGCAGGGGCGACGGAAATCTATCCTTGAGGATCTCTTCACCAAACAATACCTCCTGTACGGCCGCTCGTCGCTGACGCCGATCCATACCAGTGATGGCACCACGCATCTCACAGAGATCGCGATGAAATCGTTTTCGATTTCGTCAGAGTTGCCCATCCTCGATATTGTTGACCCGGTCGGCCTTGACCAGATGCTTGTCCATTTCAAGCTTGAGCCGCGAGAGCAGCGATGAAACTTGTCGTGATGCACTATCTGCGCTCGCTGCGCGAACGCGATGAACTCGACGCTATTTTGCCCGATCTTCTGGCTGAGAGTGGGTTCGAAGTATTAACTCGTCCCCACCGTGGCACGCGGCAAGCCGGCGTTGACGTCGCTGCAGTCGGCCCTAATCCTGATCGCGATGGTGCTCGAAGTTTGTTTCTGTTCACAATAAAGTCCGGCGATTTGACGCGAGAGCATTGGGATGCTGGTCAGCAAGCCGTGCGACCGTCGCTTAATGAGATTCTCGATGACTATATCCCGAACCGCATCCCGCCTCATTTTGCGGATCTGCCCGTCGTTATATGTGTCTGCATGGGCGGCGAGATGCGCGAGGATATTCGTGCCCAGTGGAGCGGTTACTGTCGAGCGAACGAGAAAGCCAACGTTCACTTTGCCGAATGGAACGGGGATCGTCTGTCGGATCTGATCCTCAGCGGCATGTTGCGTGCTGAGTTAATTGAGAGCGAGAATCGGGGGCTTTTTCAGAAGGCGCTAGCGATGCTTGATCAGCCCGACGTCGCTTATCGGCATTTCCATCACTTACTCAATGTCATCTTCACTGAGCCGAAAGACCAGGCAGAGCGCACACGTCAGCTACGCAAGGCCTACCTGTGCCTTTGGATACTCTTTATATGGGCTCGTGATGCCGATAACCTTGAGGCTGCGTATCGAGCATCCGAGTTGGTGCTGCTACGCAGTTGGCCCCACTGCGATAGTACTTGTCTGCGCAAGGGAGCGAAGCAACAGGAGCGGCTTGCTCATTTCGATCAGGTCTTGAAACTGCACCTCATCATCGCTCACCTTCTACTCGTCGAGAAGATTGGTCCGTTCGCCGACAAGCGCTATGCGCTTTCAATGGCTGTAAATTCACGCAACGCAGTCGACATTAACATCGCGCTGTTCGAGACACTGGGGAGATTTTCTCTCCACGGACTATGGCTGGATGCTATGAGTGCCGGGGAGGATGAGTCATTCGCGCAGGCAATGAGTGAAGGGGCGGACAAGGTGCTCAACATAGCGATCGGGATGCTGAACGCGAACCCGGCGCTTGCCGTCCCCGTTCGTGACGATTTCACGATCGAACTGGCTCTGTTCATGCGTCTTGCAGACGTGCGTGGTCGTCTATCCAATGTCGCTGACTACATCCGTAGCATGTCCGACCGCCTGTGCTACGGACTGAGGGTTCGGCGGCACTATCCGACGCCGACGACAGATTATCGAGATGTCCTCGCCCATCCAAGAGACCGCAGCGACGCATACTTCGAAGAGCATACGCGTGCGGGAATTCTTTACACCTTCGTGCTCGCTTGGCTTGCGATGATAGGAGATCAGGAGAGAGCAGAGCATTTGCGCAGCACGCTGTTAGAGAACGCTCCGCACATGACCCACCAAATCTGGATTCCCGACGCACGAACGGATGAGGTTTTCTGGGACGGTGATCGAAATCACGGGGTGTCGGTACCAGGTCTGCCACTCAACGACTCGCTAGAGGCCGTTTTTAATCTACTGAATCGCGTGATGAAAGAGCATCCGCTGGATGAGCGAGTAAGCGCCGTCCGAAGTCACCTGACTCCAATTCTCCTTATGGCCTGCCGCCACTATAGCATGCCTGTGCCACCGCACGTTTGGCGAGGTCAGGATCGTTCCGCACCAGACAGTACCGCCTCGGATCAAGCAACATCGGATCCCGAGATGCCGCAGTAGCAAGGGAGATAGCCTTGGTGCATGCACGCCCTGCCGCAAGACAGATCCGACAAACAAGATCAAAGGGGAGGTGGCAGATTCCGGAGCAGCTAATGGTGGTCCCAGGTCATGGTATTTTTCATGGCATTCCTAATGAACGTATTTTTACTTCATTGAATTTAAAGAGTTTTGGTAATTTATTTATATTCGAAAGAGAGTAATTTAAGACCACCTTTTCTGGTGTTGGTCCCTTAAGGTTGCTCGCTCCCACCCGCTATAGCCGCTTCCAGCATAGGCTTCGCCCAATCCGGCGTATCCCGCAAATCGGCCGGCTCGGTCGGCCACAGCAACCGCCCATCGGACATTTCCAACACCAGCACCGGATCGGGAATCGCTTCGCCGGCAGCCACGTCGGCGCTGTTGTCATACACGCGTAAATGCGCAAGGTGAGGCATCAGCGCGATCAGGTTGGCCAGCGCGGTGGTGCAGCGTTCGCGGATCTTGGCTTCCGGGATATCGTGCCCGCCCATTGCCACGCGTGCCTTGACGCGGGCGACGTGCTGCTCGGGCGATGCCAGTCCGCAGAACCAGATCACCACGTCGTGCGTCCGCGTTGCTGCTTTCAGCCGGGCCGGGATCGAATTGCCGCCGAGCGTGGTCTCGAAAGCGTAGCTGCGGCCTTCGCCGATGGCGCGCTCGAGCCGGCGAAAGCCTTCGTGCCAGGCGGCCGCGTTGGCGTCGTCCTGCGCACAGCCACTGGCGGCGATCAGTTCGCGCGCGAAGGTGTCCGGGTTGAACCAGGCCAGGCCAGCCTGGGTGAGGAGGTGGCCGCCGATCGAACTCTTGCCGGCGCCATTGACGCCGGCCAGCACGTATAGAACGGGCCGCGCCATCAATAGCCGGTGCCGGCCTTGACCTTGCCGCCGAGCCGGGCCGGCTGGCCGATCAGTGCGCGCAGGCGGTCGCCGGCGTCATCGGCTTCCAGCGCCGCCAGCCGTTCGTCGAAGCGGCGGCGCAATGTCTCCAGCGTGGCGGGTGCCTGCGCCTGAGCGGCACGCACCGCTTCGACCATCGCGGTGTATTCGCTGGTGGAAAGAATCACTGCTTCAGGGTCGTTGTGATTGGTGACCAGCACCTTGCCGTGCTGCGCCACGCTGCGCATGACGCCGCGCCAGCCGAGTTTCTTGACGGCGGACGCCGGCGTCTGCGGCAATTCGTCCAGGGTGTCGACGGTGAGGGATAGGGCCATGGGAGCCTCCGGAGGTAAGGATGAGGCCATTTTACCCAAATTTGGTATTTAGGGCAAAATTGGCCTTTGTCGGGCTTTCGACGAAGCCGATGCCGGAAGACTCGGCGCAATCCCGGGTTCGATGGGAAAATAGCGCGTTGCGCGCTCGATGCGCCACTATCACGTCGATGGAGAATCCCGATGCTGCAACTCCGCCCCAACTGCGAATGCTGCAACCGCGACCTGCCGCCCGACGCGCCGGCGCGCATCTGTTCGTTTGAATGCACGTTCTGCGTCACCTGTAGCGATGCGATGGACGGCATTTGCCCGAACTGCGGCGGCGAACTGGTGGCGCGGCCGCGGCGGCCGGCGAGCAAGCTGGCGGCTTATCCGGCGTCGAACGAACGCATTTACAAGCCACAAGGCTGCTCGAAGACTTCGTAGATCAGGATACGTTTTGACTTACAGCATCAAGGAAATTTTTTACACGCTGCAGGGCGAGGGCGCCCAAGCGGGCCGGCCGGCGGTGTTTTGCCGCTTTTCCGGCTGCAACCTGTGGAGCGGCCGCGAAGCCGACCGTGCCGACGCGGTGTGCCGCTTTTGCGATACCGATTTCGTCGGCACTGACGGCGAGCGCGGCGGCAAGTACGACGCGCCGACGCTGGCGGGGATCATCGACAGCCTGTGGCCGGCCGATCATCCGGCCGGCAAATACGTGGTGTTCACCGGCGGCGAGCCGCTGCTGCAACTGGATGCGCCGCTGATCGACGCGGTGCACGCGGCCGGCTTCGAAATCGCGATCGAGACCAACGGCACGCTGGCGGCGCCGGCCGGCATCGACTGGATCTGCGTCAGCCCGAAGATCGGCTCGGTGCTGCGCCAGCGCAGCGGCAGCGAGCTGAAGGCGGTGATCCCGCAGGACGGGCAGGATCTGTCCGCATACGAGGCGCTGGACTTCGGCCATTTCTTCGTGCAGCCGATGGACGGCCCCGAACTGGAGCGCAACACCAAGCTGGCGATCGAACTCTGCCTGCGCAATCCGAAATGGAAGCTGAGCCTGCAAACCCACAAGCTGCTGCAGATTCCATGACCGCGTCCCCGACTTCCCAACCCGCCATGTTGACCATCACCCGCAAGCTCGAATTCGACGCCGGCCACCGGATTCCCGACCACAAGAGCCAGTGCCGCAACCTGCACGGCCACCGTTATACGCTGGAAATCACGCTGACCGGCGCCGTCATCGACGAGGAAGGGCGCTCCGACAACGGCATGATCATGGATTTTTCCGACATCAAGACGCTGGCCAAGCGCCACCTGGTCGACGTCTGGGACCATGCATTCCTGGTCTACGCGCGGGATGGCGCGGTGCGCGATTTCCTGGCGACGCTGCCGGGCCACAAGACCGTCGTCATCGACCGCATCCCGACCGTCGAAAACCTGGCGCAGACCGCGTTCGACGTCCTGCAGCCGGTGTTCGCCGACCACTTCGGCACCGGCCTGCGGCTGCAGCGGCTGGTGCTGCACGAAACGCCGAACTGCTGGGCGGAAATCCAGGCGCCGGCATGAATCCGGAGCGCGACGCCGAACTGATGCGGCAGGCGCTGGCGCAGGCGCGCAACGCCTGGGCGCTCGGCGAGGTGCCGGTCGGCGCGGTGGTGGTCAAGGATGGCGAAGTGATCGCGACCGGCTTCAACCAGCCGATCGGCCGCCACGATCCGACCGCGCACGCGGAAATCATGGCGCTGCGGGCGGCGGCTGAGCGGCTCGGCAATTACCGTCTGCCCGGTTGCGAACTGTTCGTCACGCTGGAGCCGTGCGCGATGTGCAGCGGCGCGATGCTGCATGCGCGGCTGGCGCGGGTGGTGTACGGCGCGCCCGATCCGAAGACCGGCGCCGGCGGCTCGGTGGTCGACCTGTTCGCGCAGCCGCAGTTCAATCACCAGACCGAGCTGGCCGGCGGCGTGCTGGCCGAGGAATGCGGCGCCTTGCTGCGCGCGTTCTTCGCCGAGCGTCGCGCACGCCAGAAGCAGACGGCCGCGCCGGACTGTGCTGCCGTCGAAATCCTGCTGGATGCCACCGAAAGGAAAGCCGGCGATGCAGATTGACCGCTCCCGCAAGGTCGGCGTCGCGCTGGTGGCGCCATCCGGCTATCCGATGGATGCCGCTGCCGTCGAACG
>JBATWJ010000555.1:0-2385 GCA_049672545.1 Burkholderiaceae bacterium | reverse complement strand
CGCGCGGCCGACAGCGGCATCGCCGATACCGTGCTGCTCGACCTCGCGCTCGACTACGGTAGCGCCAAGCGGGTGGCGCTGGCAGCGGCCGACCAGTGCAGCGACGGCGCCTGGCGGACGCTGGTCGGCCTGTTGCAGGCGGCCGGTTTTGCGGTCTCGCGGCTGGACGACGTGCCCGGCATGGCGGTGATGCGCACGGTGGCGATGCTGGCCAATGAGGCGGCCGACGCCGTCAATCAGGGCGTCTGCAGCGCCGCCGGCGCCGACCTGGCGATGCAGAAGGGCGTCAATTACCCGCGCGGTCCGCTGGCCTGGGCCGACGCCATCGGCCTGCCGTACCTGCTGACGGTGCTGCGCCACCTGGGCGAGGCGTATGGCGAAGACCGCTACCGAATCTCGCCGCTGATCGCGCGCAAGGTGGCGGGGGGCGGGCGGTTTCACGGTTGAGGTGACGCGGGTTACCGTGGCGGCCAGGTGACACCGCTGCCCCGCCTCGCCGTTCCGGCGGGTTTAGGCGGAAAGGCATGCATTTCTTCAGCCGCGCTGTTTGCGTATCGAACGTTGCCGGCAATGGGCAGGGCGGTCACGACGCTGGGGGGAATGCATGCATTCCCGCCTTCGCCGGAACGACAGGCAAAGATAGGCGGCGGCAGCTGGGCGAAGCCATCGTTTGCTTTGCATGTGCGGCAGCGTTCCCTTCACCGCCAGCTCGTCTATTTGTCGTTCCGGCGGCTTTAAGCCGGAACCCAGCGTCGTTTCTTCCCTCGTCCTGTAGGTAGCGCTTCGACGCGCGGGCAACGCTACTGGGGGAATGCATGCATTCCCGCTTGCGCCGGGACGCCAAGGAAATTCGCGACTGCTGGAGTATGCGTCAACTTCGCAGGCAATCCGCCCATTGTAGGCTTTATGTGGCAGGAGTATCCGCTGCCGGCGGCAAATGCAGCGCGACGATCTCATCCTCCGCCGCTCCCACCTTCGGATAGCGCGCGAACACCAGCGGATCGTGTCCCGGCACCAGGTGCTGCGGGCTGTCGGCCAGCGCCAGCAGCCGGTCGTAGCCTTCCAGCATGTCGCCGACGTGGAACACGATCGGGAACGGCGACTGGTTGTGGATGTTGTCGTAGAAATGGCTGGCGTCGGACGCCAATACCACCCAGCCGCGCTCGGTGCGCACGCGCACCGCCTGCAGCCCGCGCGTGTGGCCGCCGACGTGCACCAGCTCGATGCCGTCCGCCAGCCGCGCGTCGCCTTCGTAAAAGCGCACCCGCTTCGCATACACGCCGCGCACGATGTCGACCACGTCGTCGACCGCGTAGGCGTGCCGCATCAGGTCGTACTGCATGTACTTGCCGGTCGCGTACTGCAACTCGGATTCCTGCAGGTGCATCAGCGCGTTCGGCAGCAGCTTGACGTTGCCGGCGTGGTCGTAATGCAGGTGGGTCAGGATCACGTCGCCGACCTGTTCCGGCTCGATGCCGAGCCGGCGCAGCGAAGCGATCGGACAGCGCAGGAAGGTACGGCCGCGCTCGCGCGCGGCGGCTTTATCGAAGCCGGTATCGACCACCAGCGTGCGCTCGGCGTTGCGGATCACCCAGATGAAGTAATCCATCGGCATCGGCCCTTCGTGCGGGTCGTGCACCATGAAATTTTCGGCGCGCTTGCGCTCGACGGTGGCGTAGCGGATCGCAAAGACTTGGTAGACGGCGCTCATGGCTTCTCCGGCCGGGTGGACATGCGGCGCGATACTCCCTCGTTCATGCCCTTATATCGGGCGAGAACAGGGAGAAATCGCCGCATACTCCCACTGAAATCGAAAGGCGGCGCCGCGGGCGGCGCGCCTGTGTTTCCTACTTCTACTGCGCGTCGCCGCCCAGCAGACGGTACATCTCGGTATGGTCGGTGGTGCGGTCCAGGCTCTTGGCGGCATTGGTCCACAGCGCCAGGCATTCCTCGCCGAGCGCCATCGGATACTCCAGGTCGCGGCCGAGCTGCATCGCGATGCCGAGATCCTTGGCCATCAGCTGCAGCGAAAAGCCGGAATTGAAGGCGCCGTTCAGCATGAACTGCTTGACCTTGTTCAGCGTCGTGTTGTTGCTGCCGCTGGAGACGTTCAGCACGTCGGTGATGACGGCCGGATCGACGCCGAAGCGTTCGCCGACGCGCAGCGCCTCGACCGCCGCCACCAGGCCGGCGGCCGACACGTAGTTGTTCAGCGCCTTGACCGCGTGGCCGGCGCCGGCCGGGCCGACGTGGAACAGGCTCTTGCCCATGCAGGCCAGCAGGCTCTTGTGCGCTTCGAACTGCGCGGCCTCGCCGCCGACGATGATCGCCAGCGAGCCGTCGACCGCGCGCTTGACGCCGCCCGACACCGGGGCGTCGAGGAAT
>JBATWJ010000554.1:0-6112 GCA_049672545.1 Burkholderiaceae bacterium | reverse complement strand
CCACCACGGCCACGAAGGGCGCAGCGTGGCGCTGGTGAAGGCGGTCTGCCAGCGCCTGCGGATTCCGAACGATTGCCAGGAGCTGGCCGTAATGACCGCGCGCGAGCATGGCAACGTCGCGCGCGCGCTGGAATTGCGGATGGCCACCGTGGTGACGCTCCTGGAGCGCTGCGACGCCTTCCGCAAGCCGCAGCGTTTCGTCGACATGCTGCGCGCGGTCGAATGCGACCAGCGCGGCCGCCTCGGCTTCGAGCAGCGCGACTTCCCGCAGGCGGCTTACCTGGAAGCGGCGCTGACGGCAGCGCAGTCGGTGCAGGCCGGCGTGATCGCGGCGATGTTCAAGGACGATCCGGCGCGCATCCCGGAGGCGATCCGCGCCGCCCGCGTCGAATGCGTGAAGGAACGGCTGGCGGCGTGGCGCACGGCGCACTTACCGGCCGAATAAATACTGGATAGGGTATTTTTCAAGCCGCAGGGTTTATGCCCGGAATCGGCTGATTTTTAGGCATACTCCTGCTTTGCCGCCGCCCGCAAAGAAAGCGGCGGCATCGCCAACCTTCAGCGCACGAAGCGGCCGTTGCGGCCGATCATCGTCAGTTCGACGAATTCGCTGCCGGTGTGGTCGTTCGGCCCGTAGTTGATCATCAATCCGCCGAGATCGAGCTGGCGGATCGATTCCAGCCCGCGGATGAAGGTATCGCGCGTCAGGTTGCGGCCGGCGCGGCGCAAGCCTTCGACCAGCACCTTGGCCGACACGAAGCCGTCCATCGCCGCATACGACACGGTGGCGCCGCTGGCCTTCGCCGCCAGCTTGAATTCCTGGCCGAGGATCGACGACACCAGATCGGCCGCCGGCGTGATCTGCGACACGATCAGGCCGACGCCGGCCGGGCCGAGATCCTTGACGAAGGCATCCGACGAATTGTTGGACAGCGTCATGATCTGCATCGTGCCGCCCTGGGCGCGGATCGCCTTGATCACGTCGACCGTGTTCTTGGACGAGCTGACGATGATCAGCGCCTTCGGATCGGCGGCGATCAACTGCGTGGCGGCGGCCTGGACGTCGGGCTTTTCGCGCGCGAAGGTGGCGATGATGACCGGCTCCAGCTTGCGCGCCGCCATGCCGCGCTTGAATCCCTCCAGGCCGTCGCGGCCGAAGGAGTCGTCGACGTGCAAGAGGCCGATCTTTTTGAAGCCGAGGGTGTCGAAGTGTTCGATGCCCTTGATCACTTCTTCCTGGTACGGCGCGCGCACGTTGAAGATCAGCCGGTTGACCGGGTTGTGGAAGATTTCCGCGCCGGAGCTCGGCGCCACCAGCGGCACGCCATGGGTGGCCAGAATCGGCGCCACCGCCTCGGTGTGCGGCGTGCCGCGCGTCTGGAACAGCGCGAACACGCGCTCTTCCTTGATCAGCTTTTCGGCGTTGGCGGCGGCTTTCTTCGGCACGAAGCCATCGTCCAGGATGCGCAGCTCGATCTTGCGGCCGTGCACGCCGCCGGCGCGGTTGACGCTGTCGATATAGGCTTTCGCCCCTTCGTTCATTTCCTTGGTCGGGGCGGCGACGGTGCCGGTGACGCCGATGGTCTGGCCGATCAGGATGGTGGTGTCGGTGACGCCGTCCTCGGCCATGGCGGGAAGGACGGCGGCGCCCAGCAGCGCGACGAACAGGGCAATGATCCGGTGCATCTTCATGGATGGGTCCTCGATGGCAGATGGCGGCAGGCGGCAAAAATGTTGCCCAGGGCAAACTATCATACAAGGAGTTGACAATTTCAGCATTACGTAAATACACGTACCCTAGACGACAGAGGATTGCGCCGGTCCTTGATTTAACAATGGGCCGGCCGCTGGCGAGGCTGCGGCTGATCACCTACAATGGTATGGTGCACTGCACAATTGGTGTTATCGGAGAAAAGCCATGAATCCAACGAACCCGGCGCCGGCTCCCACTGTTGAGCGCAAGGCCAGACCCTGGATCCTGGTCAAGGTCTTGTCGAAAAGCGCGCACTGGCGGCTGCGCAAGCACTTCCTGGCACTGGACGAGCACGACCGGCTGCTGCGCTTCGGCTCGGTGTTGCCGGACGAGCTGATCATCAAATACGTGGAGAACATCGACTTCGAGCGCGATACCGTGTTCGGCGTCTACGACCGCCGTCTGAAGCTGGTCGGTGTCGGCCACCTGGCGTTCGCGCCGCGCCAACAGCTGCCGGCGCTGTCGGCCGCCACCGAGAAGGAGCGGGTGGCCGAGTTCGGCGTATCGGTGTCGGCGTCGGCGCGCGGCATGGGGGTCGGCAGCAAACTGTTCGAGCGCGCCGCGATCCACTGCCGCAATGCCGATGTCGACACGCTCTACATGCACTACCTGACCTCGAACAAGGTGATGATGCACATCGCCAAGAAGGCCGGTATGGAAATCCACCGCGAATACGGCGAGGCCGACGCCTACCTGCGGCTGCCGCCGGCCAATCCGGCCAGCGTGCTGCAGGAAGCGATGGAAGAGCAGGCCGCCACCTTCGACTACACGCTGAAGGCCAATGCGCGCGCCGCCAGCAAGTGGCTGGAGCAGTTTCCGGGTTTCAAGCGCGGCGATTGAGGTAGGAGTATCGAGCTGAAATAGCCAGTTGACGCCCGATATAGGGTAGGATGCCGAGGAGTATATGATTCCGGCGCGTCACAGCAGCGGCAGCGCGGTGGTGTCCTTGACGCGCTGCAGCGCGAAGCTCGATTTCACGTCCCGCACCGCCGGGTGGCGCAGCAGCGTTTCCATCGTGAAGCGCGAAAAATGCTCCATGTCCTCGACGTGGACGCGCAGCAGGTAATCCATCTCGCCGGTCATCGCATAGCAGGCCACCACCTCCGGCCACTGCGCCACCGAAGCGGCGAAATCGGCGCGCGGCGTGCGTGCGCCGGCCGCGCTCGGCGCGTCGTTCTGCTTGGCCAGCCGCACGTTGACATAGGCCAGCAATCCCAGCCCGATCTTTTCCGGCGCCAGCAGCGCCACGTATTGCCGGATCACGCCGGCCTGTTCCAGCCGCTTGATGCGGCGCAGGCAGGGCGACGGCGACAGGTTGACGCGCTCGGCCACTTCCTGGTTCGACAGGCGGCCGTCGGCCTGCAAAATCGCCAGGATGCGGCGGTCGGTCTTGTCCAATTCGATGGCGGCCATGATTTACCCGGAATTCCATTCGTGGAGCAATAATATTGCCAGAAATGGGATTTTTTGGAAGCGTTTGGCAATTTTCTGCTGCCGTCCCGCGCCTATACTTGTTGGTTACTCAACCAGTGCAGCAGCAAGGAGACAGCGATGGACTTCACTCCCTGGGACAACCCGATGGGCACCGACGGCTTCGAATTCATCGAATACGCGGCTCCCGATCCGAAGGCGCTCGGCGCCCTGTTCGAACAGATGGGCTTTGCCGCCATCGCCCGCCACCGCCACAAGGACGTGACGCTGTACCGTCAGGGCGACATCAATTTCATCATCAACGCCGAGCGCGATTCGTTCGCGCAGCGTTTCGCGCGCCTGCACGGACCGTCGATCTGCGCGATCGCCTTTCGCGTCAACGACGCCGGCGCCGCCTACAAGCGGGCGCTGGAACTGGGCGCCTGGGGCTTCGACAACCGGACCGGACCGATGGAACTGAACATCCCGGCGATCAAGGGCATCGGCGATTCGTTGATCTATTTCGTCGACCGCTGGCGCGGCAAGAATGGCGCCGGCGCGGCCGGCGGCATCGGCGACATCAGCATCTACGACGTCGACTTCGTCGCGATTCCCGGCGCCGAAGCCAACCCGAAGGGCTGCGGCCTGACCTACATCGACCACCTGACGCACAACGTGCACCGCGGCCGCATGAAGGAATGGGCCGACTTCTATGAAACCCTGTTCAACTTCCGAGAAGTGCGCTACTTCGACATCGAAGGCAAGCTAACCGGCCTGAAGTCGAAGGCGATGACCTCGCCTTGCGGCAAGATCCGTATCCCGATCAACGAATCGTCCGACGACAAGTCGCAGATCGCCGAATATCTCGACCTGTACAAGGGCGAAGGCATCCAGCACATCGCGCTCGGCACCGACGACGTGTACACCACCGTCAGCCAGATGAAGGCGCGCGAGGTCGCGTTTCAGGACACCATCGACACCTACTACGATCTGGTTGACAAGCGCCTGCCCGGCCACGGCGAGCAGCTGGACGAACTGCGTCGGCTGCGCATCCTGATCGACGGCAACAGCAACTCGGAAAAGCGCGAACTGCTGCTGCAGATCTTCACGCAGAACGTGATCGGCCCGATCTTCTTCGAGATCATCCAGCGCAAGGGCGATCAGGGCTTCGGCGAAGGCAATTTCCGCGCGCTGTTCGAGTCGATCGAACTGGATCAGATCCGGCGCGGCGTACTGAAGGACGACAAGGCGCCGGCCTGAACGGCTGGCCACTACGGAGGGCTGCATGAATGCCGCCACTGATACCGCCGACACCGCCGTCGGCCGCGAGGAATTCTTCGCCACCGTCGCCGAAAAATCCGACAGCGGCGCGCTGCGCGGCGACTACAGCCGCGCCGATGCCCAGTACGTGGTGCAGCAGGATTGGGCCGCCTACACGCCGGCCCAGCACGAGCTGTGGCGCCGGCTGTACCAGCGCCAGGCCAGGCTGATCCCGGGCCGCGCCTGCGACGTCTTCATCGACAGCCTGGCACGGCTCGACATCGCCGACGGCATTCCGGATTTCGAACGCGCGTCCGCACGGTTGCAGCAAGCCACCGGCTGGCGGCTGGTGGCGGTGCCGGGGCTGGTGCCGGAGCTGGTGTTCTTCGAACATCTGGCCAACCGCCGCTTCCCGGTCACGGTCTGGCTGCGCGAGCCGGAGGAATTCGACTACATCGTCGAACCGGACGTGTTCCACGATTTCTTCGGCCATGTACCGCTGCTGTTCAATCCGATCTTCGCCGATCACATGCAGGAATACGGCAAGGGCGGGTTGAAGGCGATGCGCGAAGGCGGACTGGAGATGCTGGCGCGACTGTACTGGTACACGGTCGAATTCGGCCTGATCAAGAGCCCGCAAGGCTTGCGCGCCTACGGCGCCGGTATCCTGTCGTCCGGCGGCGAGATCGACTATTGCCTGGCCAGCCCGCACCCGCGCCGCATTCCGTTCAATGTCGAGCGCGTGATGCGCACGCTGTACAAGATCGATTCCTACCAGGAAACCTATTTCGTCATCGACGATTTCCAGCAGCTGTTCGACGACACCGCGCCCGATTTCGCGCCGCTGTACGCGCGGTTGAAAGCGCTGCCGCCACTGGCTGCCGACACGCTGCTGCCGGGCGAGGTGAGTCTGCCGACACCATAAAAAAAACGGACTCCGCATGACGCGGAATCCGTCCCTTCGTTGCGCCGGCGGAACCCGGCGTTCCCGTGTGCTGGCTCAGCCCTGATCGGCTTTCTTCGGTTGCGGAGGGCGGTGCGCCTTCTGCATGCCGGCGCGCAATTCCTCGCGCGTCAGCTTGCCATCGTGATTCGCGTCCAGCTGGTCGAAGTGCGCGACGATCTTCTGCATGCCGGCCGCCTGCGCCTCCGCCTTGCTGAGGGCGCCGTCGCCGTCGGTGTCGGCGGCCTTGAAGCGGGCGTCGAACTTGGCCGCCATCTTGGCGCGCATCGCATGGTGGCGCGCCTTGGCCTGCGCCCGCATTTCGTTCCGGTCGATCTTGCCGTCGTGGTTGGTGTCGATCTGGTCGAAATTCTTGACCAGGCCATCCAGTCCGGCCGCCTGCGCCTCGGCCTTGCTGATCGCGCCGTCGCCGTCGGTGTCGGCCGCCTTCAGCTTGGCCGCGTATTCGGCGCGGCGCTGCTGCATGGCCTTGCGCAGCGCCTCGCGGTGCGCCTGCAGTTCGCTCTTCTGCAGCTTGCCATCGTGGTTGGCGTCGATGCCGTCGAAGTCCTTCGCCAGCCGCTTGTCGGCGGCCGCTTCGTCGCGGCTGATGGCGCCGTCGCCATCCTTGTCGAGCTTGCTGAAGTACGCATCGAAGTGCCGTTCCATGCGCGCCTGGCGCTCGGCGGGCGACATCGGTTTGGCCGCGGGAGCCGTCGGCGCGGCGGCGGGTGCCGGCACGGTGG
>JBATWJ010000553.1:0-6395 GCA_049672545.1 Burkholderiaceae bacterium | reverse complement strand
GCACCAGGAAGCCGGTTTTGCCGTCCTGTACCGTGGTGCGGATGCCGCCGACCGCGGCGCCCACCACCGGCGTGCCGCAAGCCATCGCCTCCACCGGCGTGATGCCGAACGGTTCGTACCACGGCGTGCTGACGAACGCGTCGGCGGCGCTGTAGAACAGCCGCAGCACGTCGCGCCTGCGGCGGCCGACAAAGGTGACCCGCTCTTCGACGTCGGCGTCGCGCATGATCTGCCGCAGGCGGGCGATTTCCGGCGTCTCGCGTTCGTCCGGCGTGTCGCTGTTGCCGCCGACGATGTACAGATGCGGCTCGACGCCGGCCTCTGCGCGCAAAAAGCGCATCGCCGCGATCACGTTGTCGACCCCCTTGCGCGGCACCAGCCGCCCCAGCTGCAGCACTGCGAACTGACGCTCCGGCCAGCCCAGCCGCCGGCGCGCGGCGGTACGCCCGATCGGCGCGAATTCGTCGACGTCGAAACCGCAGGGCACGGTGGTGATGCGCTCCGGATCGGCGTCGTACAGCTCGATCAGGTCGGCTTCGTCCTGCGGGCATTCGGCGATCACGCGCTCGGATTCGGCCACCAGCGTTTCCTCGATCGCGAAACGCTCGTCCGGGAAGCCATCGCTGGTGCCCTGATGGCGCCGCCGCACCCGGCCCAGCGCGTGGAAGGTGGTCACCAGGGGTATGTCGAGCGCCGCCTTGACCCGCAGCGCGGCGGCGCCGGACATGAAGAAGTTGGCGTGCATCACGTCGTACGGCAGCGCCTCGCGGCGGAAGAAGTCGATCAGGAAATCGCCGAAGGCGTCCATGTACGGCAGCAGCCTTTCCTTCGGCAGCACGCAGGCCGGACCGGCCGGCACGTGCACCACGCGCGCGTTGTGTTCCAGGTGGACCACGGCTGGCAGTGCCGGATCGTCGCGGCGGGTGAAGACGTCGACCTGCAGGCCGCGCCGTGCCAATTGCCGCGCCACGTGTGCGACGTAGATGTTCTGGCCGCCGGCGTCGACGCCGCCGATCACGGCAAGGGGCGACGCGTGTTCGCTGATCAACGCTATTTTTCTCATCAAGGGCTCCTGGGGTTGCGATACGCGCGGCCGGGAACTGCACTGCGTTGGCCTTTGCCTTTCGCAAAAGCAGCTTGTATGCCAGAAGCGCTTCTCCGACGTTTCCTCCTTTAAGAAAGCGGCCGGGGCCGTGGGCCGCAGCCGCTTTTTACCGAAGCGTGTAATTTGTGCCGGCATCGCATACCGGTCGGCAATCGCAGCCTAATTCAGCTGCGCCACCGCCATGTCCTTGATCCAGCGCGTGACGCTGTCGAGGTGCTGGTCCTCCTGCTGCAGCGCCCGGCGGAACTGTTCAACCATTTGCGCATGGCCGCATTTTTCCGACAGCATGATCAGCAGTTCCCAGCCGGCGTTGTCGATCAGTTCCGCCGCCAGCAGCGCGTTCAGCGACTGGAACAGGTCGGTGCGCGGATCGCCGACCACCTGCAGCACACCGGACGACGCCACCGCGGTGGCGTCGGCAGCCGGAGTCTGCGCGGTCGGGTCGCCGCTCAGCATCGCAATGCAATCCGACACCATGCGGAAATGCTCGGCTTCTTCCTCGCGGAAATGCTGCAGCTCGTGCAGCAACGCCGCACCATCCTCGCCCAGGGCCTCGGCCTTGGTCAGCATCGCGTCGTAGATGCGCACGCCAGTGCGCTCGAACGCCAGCCTTTCGCCCAGTTTGTCGATCAGCAATTCCGGCAGCGTCGCCGCATTGGCCCCGGCACTGGCCTGGGCTGCCGGCAGGCCGTTGCCGGGTTCCGGCACGGCGCCGATTGTTTCGGCTTCCTGGATACTGGTTTCCCGCAACTGCGCCAGCGATGCGTCCGAGCCTGGCGGATCGGGCGGGCAGGAGTCTGCGAACTCCTGCAGCAGGCGGCTGTTCTCCGGCGAGCATGAAATGCCGGTGCGGTTGCTATGATCCATCGCTTGTTGCATGTCGATCTCCTTTGAATGGTGTGCCGTCAGGCGGCCTTGCGCGCCAATTCGGTGCCGGCGGTCCAGTGGTAGCCGGCGGCCACCGTGTCGGTCGGCGATCCGGCCGAATTGAGCTGATCGCGGTAGGCGATCGATTCCCGGCTTTCTTCGTCGACGCCGACGTACCGGGTGCCCTTGGCGCGCAGGTCGACTTCCTTGGCCAGCACCTCGCGCACGAAATCGCGCTGGCTGGAAAAGTCGACCGGTTTCGGCAGCGTGCCCTGCAGGACCTCGGCCGGGTCGCGCCGCTCGTGCTTCTTGAACAGTTCGCTGACCAGATTCAGGTGCCCCAACTCATAGTCGAGGAAGCGTTCCCAGATCGCCTTGATGCGCGGATTCGGCTCCTGTTGGACGCAGCTGTAGTAGTTGTAGGCTTCCATCGCTTCGTGGATCAGCCATTTTTCCAGCGGCGTTTCCTGCGGATCGGTCAGCGAGCCGTACTGCGTGACGTGCTGTTCCTCGATCGAGGCGATTTCCGCATACAGTGCGCGCGCCATCGGATCGGAAAAGGTCGGGCCGATGTTCATGTAGTAGTCGTGCGTCTGGTATTCGGCGGCGGTCAGCATCGCCGCGTGCAGCTTGGTGATCAGTTGCGCGCTGTTGCGGTCGTAGTGGTCACGCACGTCGTCCTGCGGTGCGCGGTGCTCGACCCGGGTCGGCCGCCCCGGCACGATGTCGGTGTAGCCCTGCAGGATGTCGTTGGCATCCTTGCCCTCCATCCGGTCCAGCAGTGCCGAATAGCGGTACAGGTGGTCGAAATCCTCCAGCAGGCCGAAGCGGTAGGTCTGGGCCTGGTACGGGTCGGGTTCGGCCTGGGCGATGGCGGCGGTGACTTCGATCGCGACCTGCTCGTAGGCAATGGTGGTTTCCAGCGGTGAATGGTCGGCCGATAGCAGCCAGTTGACCATCGTCGCCTGGTGGTGCTCAATGCGCCGCACCTGCGCCAGCGGTACCCGCAATTCTCCGGATAGCCGCGACAGGATGTGTTTCAGGCGCAAGGCGTCGACTTCGATGCCATTCATCAGGATCACGCGGACGCGGGTGAAGGCGTCGTCGTCCAGCTTGCTGATCGGCTTGCCGGCCATTTCCTTCCAGGTGAAGCGCTGCTTGTCGATGGGCGTTCCCTTGGCATCGAGCAGGTTGGTTAAGGTTTCCATTCAAGCTCCTTGAACTGTTCGGTGGTGGGTGGCGGCGGCTCGCGCCGCCGTGCCGGCCGGTTCGACCCGGCGTACGGGGCTTTCGCGCAAGCTTTGTGCCAAGGAGCGTACAGAGGGAACTCGTCGCTGCGCGCAGCCTCGAAATTGAAAGGGGCAAGTTTCCCCAACGCTGCCGGCGTTTATCTGCGGCATCGCGCCGGCCGGCAAAAATCCTGGAAGGAGGTCACATCATGTCTTTGATCGTAGCAGGACGATTTCCCACGTTCGAACGGGCCGACCGCGTTGCGCAGCGGCTGTATTCGCACCAGATCCGGAAAGAGGACGTCAGCGTCTTCTTCGTCACGCCGCCCGGCCAGCACGCGCAGTATCCGATCGGTGGCGACCACTATGCCGACGCCGCCGCTGCGACCAGCGGCAAGGGAGCGCGCTGGGGCGTGGCGGCCGGCGCGGTGGTCGGGCTGATCGCGGGGCTCGTGGTTTACTGGGTCGGTTGGCGCTACTGGCTGGTGCCGCTGGTCGGAGCGGCGCTCGGTGCCTACGTCGGATCGTTCAGCGGTGCGCTTGGCAAGCTGCAGCCGCGCGGCCAGGACAGCGCGGGGCCGCGCCCCTTGCGCGAATCGGGCGTGATGCTGGCCACGCACGTGCCCGACACCAGCGTCGACCTCGTGACACAACTCATGCGCGAGGGCGGTGCGCAGGGCGTGGAGCGGGCGGACGGCACCTGGAAGGACGGGCAGTGGACCGATTTCGATCCTACCGCCTTGCCGCAGGAAGCGGCGCGGCCGCAGCCGGCGCCGGCGCGCGAGGCGTGAATTTTACAAACCCTTGTAAATACGTTGATGTGAGCTTGTGCGGGCGTATGGGATAAGGCCGCCGTCCAGGGGCGCCGAGCGCGCTGGGCATGTGACTTGCATGACGCGGCAGCATGGTTCCTGGTGCCGTTCGCGGCGCCGATCTTTCAGGCATCCGAATGATCCACGCTGCGGCTGCATCGCCTACGCGGTGCTGTGTTCGGCGGTTTTCTGGGTGTCGACGACACGCTGTTGGCAGTGCTGCAGCTGGACGTCAACCACAAGTGCTTCATTCTCGACGTCGACAAGGAAGCGCAGCAGCAGGCCAGCGGCTTCTGCCGAGACCACCGGCCGGCGATGGCCGACACCGCTGGACCAAGCAGATGCACTGGTACTACAAGATTCCGCCGTACTGGCACTGAATAGTTCCTCGCGGCGCCGGCAGCGCGGCGCCGCTAGTCAGGACAACCCGGAGAACCCGATGGAGCAGACTTCGCCACCCATTTTTCCGCAGCACCAGGATCAGCAGCCCGGCATCGAAAGCAAGATGCGGCCGCCGCCGCAGTCGGAAGGCCAGGACTATATCGGCAGTGGCAAACTGAAAGGGAGGGTGGCCATCGTCACTGGCGGCGACAGCGGCATTGGGCGCGCGGCGGCGGTGGCTTTCGCCAAGGAAGGCGCCGACGTCGCGATCATCTACCTGAGTGAAAACAGCGATGCCGAACAAACGCGGCGGCTGGTGGAAGCGGCCGGCCGCCAGTGCCTGCTGATCGCGCAGGACCTCGGCAACGAGGCAGCAGCAGCGCAGGCGGTGCAGCAGGTGCTGCAGAAGTTCGGCCGGCTCGACATCGTCGTCAACAATGCCGGCGAGCAGCATCCGCAGAAGGAGCTGACCGATATTACCGAGCAGCAGTTGGAACGTACCTTCCGTACCAATGTGTTCGCGATGTTCTTCCTGACCAAAGCAGCGTTACCGCACTTGAAGGAAGGTGCGCGCATCATCAACACCGCGTCGGTAACCGCCTACCACGGCAGCCCGCACCTGCTCGACTATTCGGCCACCAAGGGTGCGATCGTGTCGTTCACGCGCTCGCTCGCAGTGCAGCTGGCGAAGAAGGGCATCCACGTCAACGCGGTGGCGCCAGGACCGATCTGGACGCCGTTGATCCCGTCCACCTTCAGTGCCGAGCAAGTGGCCAAGTTCGGCACCGACACGCCGCTCGGGCGGCCCGGCCAGCCCGACGAGCTGGCGCCCTGCTACGTGCTGCTGGCGTCGAAGGATTCCAGCTACATGACCGGGCAGGTGCTGCATCCGAACGGCGGCTCGATCGTCGAAAGCTGAATCGCCTGGCTTCACCGTCCCATCCTTTCAACCCAAACGAATCGGAGAACAACATGAACACGTTCACCCGCATGGCATCGACGGCAATCCTGGCCGGCTTGCTCGGCTGCGGCGCCGCCTGGGCGCAGCAGCCGGCAGCGCCGAGTTCGGCAGCCGCAGGCGGCAATCCTGACAGCAGCTTCGTTACCCAGGCCGCCACCTCCGGCATGATGGAAGTGGAAACCAGCAAGATGGCGGAAAAGCAGGCCAAGGACAGCAAGGTGAAATCCTTCGCCAAGGAAATGGTGAAAGACCACACCAAGGCCAACGACAAGTTGAAGAAGCTGGCCAAGGCCAAGGGCTTGACACTGCCCGACGACACTGCCGCCAAGGCCGCCGCCGACCAGCTGAAGGACAAGAAGGGGCATGACTTCGACCTCGCCTACCTGCAGGCGGCCGGGCCGGACGCGCACCAGCAGGCGGTGACGCTGTTCGAGCAGGAAGCCAATTCCGGCCAGGACCCGCAATTGCGCGCATTCGCCAAGGAAACCCTTCCTACGCTGCAGCATCACTTGAAGGAAGCACAGGATCTGCAAAAACGCGTCGAGAAGTAGCCGGCGCCTAATTGCCATCGCTCGTTGAAAAGGAAGAATACCGATGAATCTGCAACTGCAGCCCGGCCGCCCCGACATCGAGACGCGCTGCATCGAAGCCTGCCTCGCGTGCCACGCGCATTGCCTGGAAACCTCGGTCGTCTATTGCCTGAAGCAGGGCGGCGACCACGCGCGGCAGGAACACATCCGGCTGATGCTCGACTGCGCCGACAGCTGCCGCGCCGCCGCCGACTTCGGTCTGCGGGCGTCGCCCTATTTCAAGTCGGCGTGCATGCTGTGCGCGCAGGTCTGTGACGACTGCGCCGCAAGTTGCCGCGCGCTTGGCGAGGCGATGAAGGGCTGCGCCGACATGTGCGCGCGATGCGCCGAACTATGCCGCCAGCATGGCGGTATCTGAGGAGGGACGAGCTATGAAGTGCGATTTCAACGCCACCGGCGTCACGGCCGGCAGCCGGCTGCACGTGCCGCCGCGGCCAGGCGACCCGAACC
>JBATWJ010000552.1:0-4960 GCA_049672545.1 Burkholderiaceae bacterium | reverse complement strand
CCCGAATGTCAATCTCGACATCGGCCAGAGCGTGCGGGTCGAGCAATGGAACGGCGCCGGCAGCGCGCGCGCGATGTACCGCGGCGCGCTGTGGGACATCGAGTTGGCGCCGGGCGAGGAGGCGCGGCCGGGATCGTTTATCATCCGCGAAGTGCGCGGCAGCCGGCTGATCGTGTCCGGCCTGCACACCAACGACAATTAAAGGGAGCAGGCTCATGGATTTCAGCTTCGGCAACGTATCGCTCATCATCTTCATCCTGGCGATCGTCTTCGTCTTCAAGACCATCAACGTGGTGCCGCAGCAGCATGCGTGGGTGGTCGAGCGGCTCGGCAAGTACCACGCCACGCTCGGCCCTGGCCTGAACATCGTGGTGCCGTTCATCGACCGCATCGCCTACAAGCACGTGCTGAAGGAAATCCCGCTCGACGTGCCGCCGCAGGTCTGCATCACGCGCGACAACACCCAGCTGCAGGTGGATGGCATCCTGTATTTCCAGGTCACCGATCCGATGCGCGCGTCGTACGGCTCGTCCAACTACATCTCCGCCATCACGCAGCTGGCGCAGACCACGCTGCGCTCGGTGATCGGCAAGATGGAACTGGACAAGACCTTCGAGGAACGCGACCACATCAACACCGCGATCGTGTCGGCGATCGACGAATCGGCGGCCAATTGGGGCGTGAAGGTGCTGCGCTACGAAATCAAGGACCTGACGCCGCCGAAGGAAATCCTGCACGCGATGCAGGCGCAGATCACCGCCGAGCGCGAGAAGCGCGCGCTGATCGCCGCTTCCGAAGGACGCAAGCAGGAACAGATCAACATCGCCAACGGTGAGCGCGAAGCGGCGATCGCCAAGTCCGAAGGCGACAAGCAGGCCGCGATCAACCGCGCGCAGGGGCAGGCGGCGGCGATCGTCGCGATCGCCGAGGCGACCGCCGACGCGCTGCGCCAGACCGCCGCCGCGATCCGCGAGCCGGGCGGTGCCGACGCGGTCAACCTGAAGGTGGCGGAACAGTACGTCGGCGCATTCGCCAACCTGGCCAAGACCGGCAATTCGCTGATCGTGCCGGCCACGATGAGCGATATGGGCGGTCTGATCGCCAGCGCCTTGCAGGTGGTGAAGTCGCAGCAAAAGTAGCGGCGTACCAGCCAGGGGGACCGCGACCGAACAGGATACTCCCTGACATAATCTCTTGAGCCGGGCGAAGTCTGGTCGTTTTTGATGCATACTCCCCACGGCAGGGCGGGGTGGCAGGACTGTTAAGTGCTTGGGCTACGTGCTTAACTGGCTTGTCGTTCCCGCGGTTTTAAGCGGAAACCCAGTAGCGTTTTCAGCTTATGGATCGGGTCCCTCGACTCCACTGCCGCACGACACTGGGGGGAATGCATGCGTTCCCGCCCGTGCGGGAACGACAAACAAAACGAGTTCTTGACAGCTGGCCTAGCGCCGGTGCGTCTTCATCGCCTTTTCGATTTCGCGCTGCGAATCGCGCTTCTTTTCAGTTTCGCGCTTGTCGTGCTGCTTCTTGCCCTTGGCGAGGCCGATTTCGCATTTGACGCGGCCGCGCACGTAGTGCAGGTTCAGCGGCACCAGCGTGTAGCCGGCGCGCTCGACCTTGCCGATCAGCTTCTTGATTTCTTCCGCGTGCAGCAGCAGCTTGCGGGTGCGCAGCGCCTCTGGATGGACGTGGCTGGAGGCCGACAGCAGCGCGCTGATGTGGGCGCCGAACAGGAAAACTTCGCCGTTGCGCACCACCACGTAGGCTTCCTTCAGCTGCACGCGGCCGGCGCGGATCGCCTTGACTTCCCAGCCCTCCAGCACGATGCCGGCTTCATAGCGCTCCTCGATGAAGTAATCGTGAAAGGCTTTGCGGTTGTCAACTATGGTCATCGGCTCGGGGAAAGGGCGGCGGTCGGTTAGAATTTCAGCTTTGCGATTCTATCAAACGGTTCGTCGATGGCAGTGGTGCACAAGTCGGTATTCCTCGGGTACAGCGCGCAGCAGATGTTCGATCTGGTCGATCGGGTGGAGGACTATCCGCTGTTCCTGCCGTGGTGCGGCGGCGTCAAGGTGCTGGAGCGCGAAGCGGGGCGGCTGGTGGCAACCATTCAGATCCAGTACCACGGCGTCCATCATGCGTTCACCACCGAGAACACCAATGCGCCGCCGACCGCGATGAAGATGCAATTGGTGGAAGGGCCGTTCAAGCACCTGGACGCCAGCTGGACTTTCAAGCCGCTGAAGGAAGATGCCTGCAAGGTCGAATTCGACATGCGCTACGAATTCTCCAGCCGGCTGCTGGAACAGATCATCGGCCCTGTGTTCCACATGATCGCCAACAGCTTCGTCGAATCGTTTCGCAAGCGCGCCGAGGCGGTGTATGGCTGACGGCCGCATCCCGGTGCAGGTGTGCCATGCGCGGCCGGACCGGATCATCGTGCTGGAGCTGGAAGTGGAGGCCGGCAGCAGCCTGCGCCAGGTGATCGCCGCCAGCGGCATCCTGCAGCAATTCCCCGAGATCGACCTGGCCACCAGCCGCATCGGCATCTACGGCAAGCTGAAGACGCCCGACAGCATCGCGCAGGCGCACGACCGCATCGAGATTTACCGGCCGCTGCAGGCCGACCCGAAGGAATCGCGCCGGCGCCGCGCCGGCGTCAGGCAGCGCGGCGCGCGCGCGCAAGGCTCAGGCGGGTCGGGAGTCTAGGCGCCGCATTCCTTCAGGACCTCGCGCGTCGCCTGCTGTTCCTTGGTACGCGCGGCATCGTCCAGGTAGACGCGCTCGCCATTCTTGTCGGTGCTGGCCAGGCGCACGCCCGACTCCAGCGTTTTCTGGTACTGGCGGGCGCGTTCGCAGCTCTGCGCTTTCTGGGCCGCGATACGTGCCTGTTCTGCGGTCTTCTTGTCCTGCTCGGCCTTCTCGCTGCGGCGCTTGACGAAATCGGCGTTGCGCTCGGTCAGCGTCGGCGGCGCCTTCTTTTCGGCGACCGCGCCATCGGCCGCCGCGTTCGGCGCCGTTGGCGTCGACGGCGTCCAGTTCGGCGCCTTCAGGACGCTGGACGCCGGCACCGATGCCGGCGGCGGCATGTCGGAATACTGGCGTACGCCGTTGCCGTCGACCCATACGTATTGCGCACCGGCGGCGCCGGCCAGCGTACAGACGGCGAAGGCGGTGGCGGCAAGCAGCGGCTGGAGCCGAAACGGTTTCATGGCAGTCCTTGGGTGGTGGGAAAGGTTGGCACGATTTCGCCACGCTTTGGCGCCGATGTCAACGAATTCAAGGGCTTGCGGCCGTTGGCGGCGGACGACGGCAAGTGATGGTTTCTGTATAATTCGCTTTTGCGCCCGTAGGAAACATCATGCGTCTACTCCACAAAGCACTCACCTTCGATGACGTGCTGCTCGTCCCCGCGTTTTCCAGCATCCTTCCCAAAGACACTTCTCTCAAGACCCGGCTGACGCGCAATATCGCGCTCAACATCCCGCTGCTGTCGGCGGCGATGGATACCGTGACCGAGGCGCGCCTGGCAATCGCGATGGCGCAGGAAGGCGGCATCGGCATCATCCACAAGAACCTGACGCCGAGGGAGCAGGCGCGCGAAGTGGCCAAGGTCAAGCGCTTCGAATCCGGCGTGGTGCGCGATCCGATCACGATCCCGCCGACGATGAAGATCCGCGACGTCATCGCGCTGTCGGACCAGCACGGCATCAGCGGCTTCCCGGTGGTCGAGGGCAAGCAGGTGGTCGGCGTCATCACCAACCGCGACCTGCGCTTCGAGGAAGAACTGGACGCCGAGGCGCGCGACAAGATGACGCCGCGCGACAAGCTAGTGGTGGTCAAGGAAGGCGCCGAGCTGGAAGAGGCCAAACGGCTGATGAACAAGCACCGGCTGGAGCGCGTGATCGTGGTCAACGACGCCTTCGAGCTGCGCGGCCTGATCACCGTCAAGGACATCCTGAAGTCGCACGAGCATCCGCTGTCGTCCAAGGACGAGCACGGCATGCTGCAGGTCGGCGCCGCGGTCGGCGTCGGTCCGGAAAACGACGAGCGCGTCGAGCTGCTGGTGCAGGCCGGCGTCGACGTGCTGGTGGTCGACACCGCGCACGGCCATTCGAAGGGCGTGCTGGACCGTATCCGCTGGATCAAGGCGCGCTATCCGCAGCTCGACGTCATCGGCGGCAACATCGCCACCGCGCAGGCGGCGCTGGCGCTGGTCGAAGCCGGCGCCGACGCGGTCAAGGTCGGCATCGGCCCCGGCTCGATCTGCACCACGCGCATCGTCGCCGGCGTCGGCGTGCCGCAGATCACCGCGATTTCCAACGTCGCGCAGGCGCTGCAGGGCACCGGCGTGCCGTGCATCGCCGATGGCGGCATCCGCTTCTCCGGCGACATCTCGAAGGCGCTGGCGGCCGGTGCATCGACCGTGATGATGGGCAGCATGCTTGCCGGCACCGAGGAGGCGCCGGGCGAAGTGATCCTGTACCAGGGCCGCAGCTACAAATACTATCGCGGCATGGGCAGCCTGGGCGCGATGGCGGACGGCTCGGCCGACCGCTATTTCCAGGACCCGGCCAACAACACCGACAAGTTCGTGCCGGAAGGCATCGAGGGCCGCGTGCCGTACAAGGGCAGCGTGGTGGCGATCCTGTACCAGCTGATCGGCGGCGTGCGCTCGTCGATGGGCTACTGCGGCTGCGCGTCGATCGACGACCTGCGCGAAAAGGCGGAATTCGTCGAAATCACCTCGGCCGGCATGCGCGAATCGCATGTGCACGACGTCCAGATCACCAAGGAAGCGCCGAATTACCGCGCCGACTAGGCGGCGGCATCCGGTCGGACGCGACAGCGCATGAGCAGTGTCGACACCAGCGTGGCAGGCGCCACCGACCGTGCCGGCGGCCACGAAGCGGCGGCCGCGGCCGGCTTTCTTGCCGGCCTCGACGAGCAGCAGATCGCC
>JBATWJ010000551.1:0-7134 GCA_049672545.1 Burkholderiaceae bacterium | reverse complement strand
CGCTCAGATGGGGCACGCCGGCGGCGGCGCCGGCGACCGGTGCCGGCAATTGCAGGCGGCCGGCATGGTCGGGCAGCAGCAGCGTCGCCTTCGCATGGAAGGTGCGGGCGATGAAGTCGCGCGTGATCTCCAATATCTGATCGGCCTGCAAGGCGCTCGACAAGGCGCGCGCAAACTCGTAGAGCGCGCGCACCCGGCTTTCGCGCTGGGCGGCGATCCGGGCCTGGAAGCGCAGGCCCGAGGTCAGCTGGCCGACGATCAGCCCCACCACCAGCATCACCGCGAAGGTCACCACGTATTGCACGTCGCTGACCGCGAATGAAAAGCGCGGCGGCACGAAGAACAGGTCGAACGCCAGCACGCTCAGAAACGCCGCCAGCACCGCCGGCCCGCGCCCGAACCAGACCGCGACCAGCACCTCGCTCAAGAGGAACAGCATGACGATGTTGGCCAGCGCCAGATACGGCAGCATCGGCGTCGCCGCCAGCGCAACAAACACGCAGATCGCCGCCGTCCACAGGTAGGCCCAGTGGCGCTGTTTGCGCTCGCGCACGGCGGCCGCGACGGCGGCTGGCGGCGCTTCCTTGGCGTCGGCCAGGGCGGGCGCAGATATTTGCACGGCATCGCGCCGGCCGGTTTCCACCAGGTCGATATCCGGCGCCAAACCGGCGATGCGCCGGAAATACGGCGTATGCCAGAGCCAGCGCGGACGGTCGCGTCCGAGCACGATCTTGGAGAGATTATGGCCGCGCGCATAGTCGACGATTTCGCGTGCGATATCGTTACCGGCCAGCACGGCGGTGCTGGCGCCCAGATCCTGGGCCAGCTTCAGGGTTTCCAGGATCCGCTGGCGCCGCGCCGACGGTAGGCGCTGCAAACGCGGCGTTTCCACATACACCGCATGCCATTCGGCATTCAGCTGGCTGGCCAGGCGCGCGGTGCTGCGCACCACATGTTCGGCGCCCGGCTGCGGCCCGACGCAGGCCAGCAGCGCGGCCCCGGTCTGCCATACGGCGCCGATCGATTTTTCGACGCGATACACCTGCACGTCGTCCTCGATGCGCTCGGCGGTGCGGCGCAGCGCCAGTTCGCGCAGCGCGATCAGATTGCCCTTGCGGAAAAAATTCTGCGAGGCGCGATCCGCCTGCTGGGGCTGGTAGACCTTGCCGGCTTTCAGTCGCGCCAGCAGTTCGTCGGCTGGCAAATCCGTCAGTACCACCTCGTCCGCCATGTCGAACACGGTGTCCGGCACCGTCTCGGCGACGCGGATGCCGGTAATGCCGCCGACGATGTCGTTCAGGCTTTCCAGGTGCTGCACATTGACCGTGGTGAAGACGTCGATGCCGGCATCGAGCAATTCCTCGATGTCCTGCCAGCGCTTCGGATGGCGCGAGCCGGGCACATTCGAGTGCGCCAGCTCGTCCACCAGGATCAGCGGCGGGTGGCGCGCCAGCGCCGCGTCGAGGTCGAACTCGGTGAGCGTCTTGCCGTGATAGTCGATGTTCTTGCGCGGCAGCACTTCCAGGCCGTCGAGCAATACCTGGGTTTCGCTGCGGCCATGGGTCTCCGCCACGCCGACCAGCACCTGGCGCCCTTCCGCCTGCAGCGCTCGGGCCGCGGCCAGCATCGCATAGGTCTTGCCGACGCCGGCGGAGGCGCCGAAATAGATCCGGAGCTTGCCGCGCGCGGCTTTCTTTTCCTGTTCCTGCATCCGGGCCAGCAAGGCATCCGGATCGGGGCGTTGGCTGTCGGTGGGGACCATGGACCTAATTTACCTGGGCGGGCATCTGGTCGAGCGCCAGGTTCAGCGCCAGCACGTTGACCCGCGGCTCGCCAAAAAAGCCGAAATGGCGCACGGCCTGACGTTGTTCGATCATAGCGCGTACCTGCTGCAGCGGCAGATGACGGGTGCGGGCGATGCGCGGCGCCTGGTAGTAGGCCGCCGCCAGGCTGATTTCCGGGTCCAGCCCGCTGGCCGAGGCGGTCACCAGGTCGACCGGCAGCGGCGCGGCATTGCCCGGATCGGCCGCCTGCAAGGCGGCGATACGGGCCTTGTTCGCGTCGATCAGGGCCGGATTGCTCGGCCCCAGGTTGGAGCCACCGGATGAGCTGGCATTGTTCGGCATCGGCGTGGTGGCCGACGGCCGGCCCCAGAAATAGCCGGTCGCGGAAAATGCCTGGCCGATCAGCTCGGAACCGACGTTCTGGCCATTGCGTACTACCAGGCTGCCGGCCGCCCGCTCGGCAAAGGCCAGCTTTCCGATCGCGGTCATCGCCAGCGGATACAGCACGCAGCACAGAACGGTCAATGCCACGAACAGGCTCAATGCAGGACGTGCGATGGATTTCATGCCGGGTCTCCTAGACCAGGTGCAGGATCGACAGCAGCATATCGATCAGCTTGATGCCGGCGAACGGCGCGACGATGCCGCCCAGGCCGTAAATCAGCAGATTGCGGCGCAACAGCAGCGCGGCGCCGACGGCTCGGTAGGGCACACCTTTCAAGGCCAGAGGAATCAGCGCCACGATGATCAGCGCGTTGAAGATCACCGCCGACATGATCGCCGACGCCGGGCTGGTCAGGCGCATGATGTCGAGCGCCTCGAGCTGCGGATAGGTGGTCACGAACGCGGCCGGAATGATCGCGAAATACTTGGCGATGTCGTTGGCGATCGAGAAGGTGGTCAGTGAACCGCGTGTCATCAGGATCTGCTTGCCGATCTCGACGATCTCCAGCAGCTTGGTCGGATTGGAATCGAGATCGACCATGTTGCCGGCCTCCTTCGCCGCCTGGGTGCCGGAATTCATCGCCACCGCGACGTCGGCCTGCGCCAGCGCCGGCGCGTCGTTGGTGCCGTCGCCGGTCATCGCCACCAACCGGCCCTGGGCCTGGTAGCTGCGGATCAGCTTCAGTTTTTCCTCGGGCGTCGCTTCGGCCAGAAAGTCGTCGACGCCGGCCTCGGCCGCGATCGCCGCCGCGGTCAACTGGTTGTCGCCGGTGATCATCACGGTCTTGATCCCCATTCGGCGCAGCTCGGCGAAGCGCTCCTTGATGCCGCCCTTGACGATGTCCTTCAGCTCGATCGTGCCCGCCACCCGGCCGTCGTCGACCACCACCAGCGGCGTGCCGCCGCGGCGCGCGATCTCTTCGACCGCCGCCGTGACTTCGGGCGGGAACGGACGGCCCAGCGCCTCCACGAATTTTTGCATCGCATCGGCCGCGCCCTTGCGGATCGCGCGGTCGCCGATATCGATGCCGCTCATCCGGGTCTGCGCCGAAAACGGCACGAAGACCGCATGCAGCGTCTCCATCGGGCGCTCGCGGATGTTGAATTTCTGTTTCGCCAGGATGGCGATGCTGCGGCCCTCGGGCGTCTCGTCGGCCAGCGACGCCAGTTGCGCGCTATCCGCCAATTGCATCTCGGTATGACCGGGCGCCGGAATGAACGCGGCCGCCTGCCGGTTGCCGAGCGTGATGGTGCCGGTCTTGTCCAGCAGCAGCACATCGACGTCGCCGGCGGCTTCCACGGCGCGGCCGGACGTGGCGATCACGTTGGCCCGCATCATGCGGCTCATGCCGGCCACGCCGATCGCCGACAGCAAGCCGCCGATGGTGGTCGGGATCAGGCACACCAGCAGCGCGATCAGCACCGTGATCGTCACCGGCACGCCGGATTTGGCAGTCGCGACCGCAAACAGCGAAAACGGCAGCAGCGTCACCGTCACCACCAGGAAGATGATGGTGAGCGCCACCAGCAGGATGGTCAGCGCGATTTCGTTCGGCGTCTTTTGTCGCCGGGCGCCCTCCACCATCGCGATCATGCGGTCGATGAAGGCTTCGCCCGGATTGACCGCGATGCGCAGCACCAGCCAGTCGGATAGCACGCGCGTACCGCCGGTCACCGAGGAGAAGTCGCCGCCCGATTCGCGGATCACCGGCGCCGACTCGCCGGTGATCGCGCTCTCGTCGACCGAAGCCACGCCTTCGATGACCTCGCCGTCGGCCGGGATCACGTCGCCCGCTTCCACCAGCACGGTGTCGCCGCGCCGCAAGTCGGTCGCCCTGAGCAGTACGCGGGTGGCGTCGTGCTTCGGCGCCAGCAGCTTTTTAGCCATGACGGCTTGCTTCAGGGCGCGCAATGAAGCGGCTTGCGCCTTGCTGCGGCCTTCGGCCAGCGCTTCGGCGAAGTTCGCGAACAGCACGGTGAACCAGAGCCAGATCGAGGTGGCAAGAATGAAACCGGGACGAGCTTCGCCCTGCCCGATAACGCTCTGGATGAACAGCAGCAGGGTGAGAATGCTGCCGACATAGACCACGAACATCACCGGGCTGCGCAACTGGACGCGCGGATCGAGCTTCCTGAAGGCGTCGACCACGGCCGGCCATAGCAGGCTCGACTCGAACAGCGACAAGCCTTTCATATGGGGCACGGCAGGTTCCCTGATCGATTGCGGCATGGTCATGGCAGTTTTCCCTTCAATGCCTGCTCAACGAGCGAAGAGTTGCAGGTGCTCGACCACCGGCCCCAGCGCCAGCGCAGGCACGTAGTTCAGCACGCCGACCAGCACCACCACCCCGATCAGCAGCGCGACGAACAAGGGGCCGTGGGTCGGCATGGTGCCAGCGGTCACCTCGAGCCTCTTCTTCGCCGCCAGCGAACCGGCCACGGCGAGAATCGGCACGATCATCGCGAAGCGGCCGAACCACATCACGATGGCCAGCGAGACGTTGTAGAACGGCGTATTGGCGGACAGGCCCGCGAAGGCGCTGCCGTTGTTGTTGGCCGCCGAGCTGTAGGCGTACAGGATTTCCGAGAAGCCATGGGCGCCGGGATTGGCGATGCCGGCGCGGCCGGGGTCGAGCATGACCGCCAGCGCGGTACCGACCAGCGCCAACGTCGGCGTCACCAGGATCGCGATCGAGGTCATCTTCATGTCGAAGGACTGGATCTTCTTGCCCAGGTATTCCGGTGTGCGGCCGATCATCAGGCCGGCGATGAACACCGCCAGGATCGCGAAAATCAGCATGCCGTACAGGCCGGAACCGACGCCGCCGAACACCACTTCGCCGAACTCGATCAGCACCAGCGGCACCATGCCGCCGAGCGGCAGGAAGGAGTCGTGCATCGCATTGACGGCACCGCAGGACGCGGCCGTGGTGATGGCGGCGAACAAGGCCGAGGCACTGATGCCGAAGCGGGTTTCCTTGCCTTCCATGTTGCCGCCCGATTGCAGCGCGCTCTGCGCCTGATCGACGCCGAGCGCGGCCAAGGCCGGATGCGCCTGCTGCTCGGCGATCATCACGACCGCCGCCATGACGACGAAGATCGCCGCCATCGCGCCCAGCACTGCCCAGCCCTGGCGGATATCGCCGACCATGCGGCCGAAGGCGAAACACAGTGCGGCCGGGATCAGGAAGATCGCCAGCATCTGCACGAAGTTGGACAGCGGCGTCGGGTTCTCGTAGGGATGTGCCGAGTTGGCATTGAAAAAGCCGCCGCCGTTGGTGCCGAGCATCTTGATCGCTTCCTGCGAGGCGACCGGGCCCATGGCGATGGTCTGGGTTTTGGCGGTCAGCGTTTCCAGCACCGGATTGCCTTGCGCATCCTTCAACGGCTGACCGTCCGGACCGCTTTTCGGCTGCTGGTAGGTGACCGGATCGAGCAGCGCCACCTCCTGGTAGGCGGAAAAATTCTGGATCACGCCCTGGCTCATCAGGAATACGGCGAATACCGCCGACAGCGGCAGCAGCACGTACAGCGTCGAGCGCGTGAGATCGACCCAGAAGTTGCCGATCGACTTGCTCGAATGCAGAGCGAAGCCACGGATCAGGGCGAACGCGACCGCCATGCCGGTCGCCGCCGAAAAGAAGTTCTGTCCGGTCAGCGCCAGCATCTGCGTCAGATAACTCATGGTCGCTTCGCCGGAATAGCCCTGCCAATTGGTATTGCTGACGAAGCTGACGGCGGTATTGAAGGCGGAATCGGGGCCGACGTTGGCGAAACCCTGTGGATTCCCCGGCAGCCACGCCTGCAGCCGCTGCAGCGCATACACCGCCAGCACGCCGAGCGCGTTGAAGGCGAGCAGCGCCAGCGCATAGGCCTTCCAGCCCATGGCGGCCCCCGTTTCGATTCCGGCCAGCCGGTACAGGCCATGCTCAATCTTCGCCAGCCAGCCCAGGCCGGGCAGCGCCGCGCCGCCAGCGACCTTGGCCAGATAGGCGCCCAGCGGATAAGCCAGCGCCAATAGCAGCAGCAGAAACGCCGCCAGCAACATGAACGACGCTTCCATCACAGCTTCTCCGCAGTCAGCAGCGCCACCACCAGATACAGGAACAGGCCGGCGGCGGCGATGGCGCCGAGCAGGTAAAACGCGCTCATTGCCGCCCCGCCAGTTTGTCGCAGCCGGCGGCAAGCGCCCAGCTCAGCAGAAAAAGCGCGGCAATGGCCGCGATGAAGAGAACGTCCATGGCTGCCTCGCGCAATCGGTTTCCTGAATTGCAGTCTATCGAGAGGCGCCTAAAAATTTCGCAAAGATGGTTTGCGTCGGCGTAAAAAAAATGTAAAAACACCGTCGCAAAGGGGCACAACAGAGCATGGAGCACTGTCGCATCGTTGCTGCGGTGATACCCGTCGGTGAACGCCCGCGCAAGGCGTGAAATTGGCGCGGGCCATGCCCGGTGCGGCCGAGGACCGGCCCACCGGTCGCAGTCCGGGCGACGCTTCAGGCCCCGGCCGGCGAGCGCTCATCCAGCGTCTTTGCGGACGCTGGTACGGCTCCTGGCGCTCGGCCTGCGCGCAGCAAGCGCAGACCATTGAACACCACCAGCAAACTGGCGCCCATGTCGGCGAACACCGCCATCCACAGCGTCGCCATGCCGGCCAGCGCCAGCAGCATGAAGGCGGCCTTGATGCCGAGCGCGAACGCGATGTTCTGCTTCAGCACGTTGGCGGTGCGGCGCGACAGGCGGATGAAGGCCGGCAGCTTGCGCAGGTCGTCGTCCATCAGCGCGACGTCGGCGGTTTCCAGCGCGGTGTCGCTGCCGGCCGCGCCCATCGCGAAGCCGATGTCGGCCTGCGCCAGCGCCGGCGCATCGTTGATGCCGTCACCGGCCATCGCGGTCAGGCCATGATG
>JBATWJ010000550.1:0-8505 GCA_049672545.1 Burkholderiaceae bacterium | reverse complement strand
CTTCAGGAACGGCATGGGCAGCAACGGCGTCGCGCTCGGCAAGGAGGCCACCGCGTCCGGCGCCGGTCTGCTGCTGGCCAACCCGCACTTCCCATGGACCACCGCATTCCGCTTCTACCAGATGCATCTGACGATTCCCGGCAAGGTCGACGTGATGGGCGCATCGCTGTACGGATTCCCGGGCGTCAACATCGGCTTCAACCAGAACGTGGCCTGGACCCATACGGTCAACACCTCGACCCACTTCACGCTGTTCTACCTGCAGCTCGACCCGGCCGATCCGACCAGGTACGTGATCGACGGTCAAAGCAAGGCGATGACCACCAAGCAGTTCAGCGTCGACGTGGCCAACGGCAGCGGCGGCGCCACCAGCGTCACGCGCACCTATTACTTCAGCGATTACGGTCCGATCCTGACCCTGCCCGGCACGCTCGACTGGACCACCGGCGCGGCCTACGCGCTGGCCGACGCCAACGTCGACAACGACCGCATGTTCGAGCAATGGTGGGCGCTGGACAAGGCCGGCTCGCTGGCCGAATTCCGCGATGCGGTGGAAACCATCCTCGGCATCCCGTGGGTGCACGCGATCGCGGTCGACAAACCGGGCAACGCCTATTACGCCGACATCACGCCGGTGCCGGCGGTCACCAGCGCCAAGGAGACGGCCTGCATTCCGGCTCCGTTCAAGCCACTGGTCATGCAAGGCATCTACGTGCTGGCGGGGAATACTGCCGCCTGCAACTGGGACGTCGACGCGGCGGCCCCGCAAAAGGGTATCTTCCCGGCCAGCAAACTGCCGAGCCTGACGCGCACCGACTATGTGCAGAACAGCAACGACAGCGCCTGGATGACCAACCCGGCCGCGCCGATCACCGGCTATCCGTCGATCGTCAGTGTCGATTCGACCGAACTCTCCGGCCGCACCCGGATCGGCATCAAGCAGATCCAGGATCGGCTGGCCGGCAGCGACGGCCTGGGCGGCACCAAGTTCGACATGGTGTCGCTGCAGCGGATCGCCTTTTCCAACCGCTCGATGTATTCGACCGTGCTGCTGGCCGACCTGAAGGCGGCCTGCGCCGGCGCCACCACGGTGACGCTGCCTGGCGGCACGGCCCGCGACATCAGCCGCGGCTGCGCGATCCTGGCCAACTGGGACGGCACCGCCAATCTCGGCAGCATCGGCTGGCCGCTGTTCCTGGCCTGGCGTCAGGCGATGAATGCGCCGGGCGCGCTGTCCTACTGGACCGTGCCGTTCAATCCGGCCGATCCGGTCAACACCCCGCGCGGCCTGCGCGTGACCGATCCGGCGATTGTCACCGCCGCCCGTCAGGCGCTCGGCACGGCGATGAATACGCTGGACGCCGCCGGTATCGACTACAGCAAGCCGTGGGGCCAGCTGCAGGTCGCGGTGCGCGGTGACCTGCGGATTCCGATCCATGGCGGCGGCGGCAATGAAATCTACAATGCGATCCAGAGCGCGCCGATCGGCGACGGCCAGCTCGACGTCTTCTACGGCTCGTCCACCATCTGGACCATCTCGTTCGAAGGCGACACGCCGCAGGCGCAGGGCTTTTTGACTTATTCGCAATCGACCGATCCAAAGTCGCCGTACTACGCCGACCAGACGCAGCGCTTCAGCAAGCTGGAATGGATCAGCTATCCGTTCACCGAGGCAGCGATCACCTCCGACCCAGGCTACAAGACGCAGACCATCTCGGAATAGGCATGGCCCTCGCGGCATCGGCCGGAAGCCCCAAGGCGGCGGTTCCGGCCTTTTTGCATGGAGCCGATGGGCCGGCCCGAATTGGTGGACAATCGTGCAATGCGGCATCGCCGCGCGCGGGTTTTCCGCCCTTTTGGGCCGCTTCCCTTTTCGACGCAAGCTCCACCGATGCTGGACAAGACTCTTTTCAACACCGACGACATCCTCGCGCTGCTGCGGCTGGAACGGCTGGACGCCGACCGCTTCCGCGGCGACAGCCATTTCATGGGCAGCCCCAATGTGTTCGGCGGCCAGGTACTCGGGCAATCGCTGCACGCGGCGGCGCAAACGGTGGCCGGGCGACCGGTGCATTCGCTGCACTCGCTGTTCATCCTGCCCGGCAACCACCGGCTGCCGATCGATTACGAAGTCGAGCGGGTACGCGACGGCGGTTCGTTTTCCACCCGGCGCGTGGTTGCCAGCCAGGAAGGGCGGCGCATCTTCGTGATGTCGGCCTCGTTCCAGCAGGAAGAACAAGGCTTGACGCATCAGAATCAGGCGCCGGCGGCGGCCGACCCGGAGACGCTGCCGTCGAGCGTGGCGACCTGGAAGGCGAAGAGCGCCGGCCGGCGGCCGTTCATGCCGATACCGGTGGATTTCCGCACCGATCCGCCCGGCGAGCTGTACGGCAGCCAGGGCGGCAGCCGCAGCAAGAAACTGTGGGCGCGTGCGCCGCTGGCGTTGCCGGACGACCGCCTGACGCACGAGACGTTGTTCGCGTATGTCTCCGACTACGGCTTCCTGTGGACCTCGCTGCAGCCGCACGGCGTGCGCCTGGGCGACCCGCGCCTGCAGATCGCCAGCCTCGATCACACCATCTGGTTTCACCGGCCATTCCGCCTGGACGACTGGCTGCTGCTGGCAATGGACAGCCCGAACGCATCCGGCGGCCGCGCGCTCTGCCTGGCGCACGTCTACAACCGGCAGGGCGAACTGGTGGCGACGATGGCGCAGGAAGGCTTGATCCGGCTGCGCGAGCAGCGGTAAGCCGCGGCGCAGCCAAAATGGAAAATTTCCGGGCTACCAGTTCCCGACACCGATGAAATCAAGATATAATCTCGCCTCGTCGGGCTGTTAGCTCAGTTGGTAGAGCAGCGGACTCTTAATCCGTAGGTCGAGTGTTCGAGCCACTCACAGCCCACCAACGCATTCAAGGACTTAGGCGCAAGCCTAGGTCCTTTTCATTTCTGGTCGTGACGAAACGCGACCGCGGCACCACGTTGCCATCGCGTCCGCTCCTGTCCGGGACGCTGTGAACACAAAACTCCCGATCGCAAACTTGCGTAGCGGTCCACCGTCTTCAGCCCGGCAATTTCACCGGCCGGCGTCTCCCTGAGCTGCGTGCCAGGACCGACCGTGCCGGCTAGCGGACCCAAGCTTCAATTTTGCCTGACTATATCGACCGAGATCTCCACCGCCGGAATCGTTCCCCTGTTCTCAGGCCAGTGCCTGGTCTTCCTGTCCTCGGGCCAGCCGACGCCCGGCGCATAGTCTGTAGCGGCTCCGTTCCGGTGGTCGCTGATCGTTCCTTGCAGTATGTAGACGATGCCTGGTCTGTTTTTGTGGTCGTGAATCGGGCCGAAGACGCCTCCCGGCTCGAGGGTCACCATACACATGCGAAGTTGCCGTCCTGCCATGCCGTCAATCTCGGACCAAGGACGACTGTTGCAAGCAGCTTCACCGTAACACCCTTCGTCTCGGGCGCCAGCCGTTCGTTGCTCATCATGCTCTCCTGTCCGTGCTTTCAGGCCGCCGATATATGCCGCACTCCCTGCGGGATTGCGCGGCGGGTGCGCGATAGGCCAGCGTCGGAAATTGCGGCAACCCCTTGGCACTCGCCAAACGAATAAGACACCGCGCAACCTCGCATGATTTCAGATGCGGTTGCACACTCCATCCCATGTGTCCATTGCAACGATTGCTGGCGAGTCTTGGGGCCAGGAAAAGGTCAATGGTCAATAAAATCAATAGCTTGGCGGAAGCCTCCATCCGCAGACCATGTGTTCGATGCTCTTGCAGCCGCCAGGATAAAAAACAAGGATTCCAAAGGATTTTTTGGCCGGCACGGCGGCATCGGGCATCGCTCCAGTACAAGCGACGGCAGGAAAAAACAGCGGGAAAACGCGGGAAGAAACGGCGGAGAGGGGAAAGTGGCAGGGGAAGAAGGATTCGAACCTTCGAATGCCGGATTCAGAATCCGGTGCCTTGACCAACTTGGCGATTCCCCAGCAGGCGTACAACGGCGATATTTTCGCCGAATCGGCCGCCGATTGCAATCATGGGCATCCTGTGATCGCTGCGGCAATCAGGAGCGCCGGACACGGAGCAACACCGAGTCTTGAGGAAAAAACGCGAAAAGCCCATGTCGACGGTCCTTATGAACGGCAATCCGACGGAGTCTCCTTTCCGGCACTCGGCCCGGAATCTGATTCGTGCCTTGCAATAGCAGCAGGAACCATGTCCTCCTGCGCCGCTCCGGCCAGACCGGAAGGGCGCGTGGCGGCCAGATAGGCGGCGATGTTGACGCCGAAAATCACCGTCAAGCCGACGTACAGCATGCTGAGATTGCGCAGTTCGTCGAACACCCCGAATACCAGGAACAGCGGCAGATTGATGGCGAACGCGATCTGGATGTGCTGCCTGACCGTCGTAGTCAGGTGCGGCCAGGCGCGTTTGACCAGTACCGCCAGCAGGAAGAGATTGATGATATTCAATCCCTTGGTCGTGAGGACGCCGTAATTGAATTCGAAAAGGAAATAGCTGCGCGGGTTCGCCAGATAGCGCAAATGGTCGAACAGATGGAATTCGACCGGCCCGCCGGCATTGCCGACGTACCTGGACTTCATGTACAGATTGACCAGTCCGCCCAGGAAGAACAGCCACACCAATACGCCGCCCGAGAGCTTGCGGGAAAAATGCAGGCGCAGGAACGGATAGAGCGCGAGCGCGAAAAACGGAAATGACTCCTTGTTCAGCGTCGCCAGCGGAACCAGTATCGTCAACCACACCAGCCGCCCGCGGAGCGCCAGCCAGGCCGCCGTCGCCATGAACAGCAATTCCGGCATGTCGTAGAAAGTGCCATAGTTGGTCTGCACCAGCGGAAAAATCGCGGCAACCACCAGCGGCGCCAGCGTGGCAGCGGCCCGATCTTCCTGCAACACGAGACAGACCGCACGCAACATGAACAGCGCAAGCAGAAAAGAAACGAAGACCAGGCAATAGATCTCGTAATAACGCAGGACATACTGCGCCCTGCCGGAGTCGACCGGTTTTGCATAGAAATTCCTGAGCGTATCGCGCGTCAACAGCCTGGCCGCCAGCTTTTCCTGGATGCGTTCCGGGATCACGGAATTCACCGCGTCCACCGTGTACGGCAATAGCTGCCGATAGACGAAGGGCCGGTGCGCTGTTCCTTCCAAAACCGCCGGCAGCCGGGCGCGTGGATCCGAATCGTCGAGAAAGGCCCATTTGGTGAAGAACCCGGAAAAGGAAGCCGCCGCCGCCAGGAAATAGACTGCAAACAGAAACGCGCCTCTCAAGGAGCCGGCGGTTGCACTGCGCTTGACCATGATGTGCTCCGGTTGCGCCGCCAGCGCCGCTACCGGAATTTCGATGGCGGATCGGTTCGTTGGCGTCGGGACAACTGGATATTGTGGGAAGAGCATCGGGCCTCGGCAGTTGATGCAAATAACGGTCTATACGAGACGGATTTGCGTTTTGTCATAGGTTGCGGAAATGATGCCGCTATCGTGTTTGAACGATGGTTTGCTCGTCGGAGGCCGCGAACGGCGGCCGCAACCCCACTCCCATTCCGATCAGTTCGATCGCCACCAAAGACTGCACACCAACGGGATGACAGCGCCATGGTCGCCCCAGTAGCGCCGAACAACGTCGACACCCTGCCAGCGGCCAGGCCGGGCCGAGACAACTCCTGCACCGCCCCATTTGCCGACGCGCGTTTGCCGCTGTGCGTCGATTTGGACGGCACCCTGACGCCCACCGATCTGCTGCTTGAATCGGCCCTGGCCCTGATCAAGAAGAACCCGCTGTACCTGTTCCTGTGCTTTGTCTGGCTGCTGGGCGGCAAATCGAATCTGAAGGAACAGATCGCGCGCCGGGTGACGCTCGATGTCGACGCCCTTCCCTATAACCAGGCCCTTGTCAGCTATCTCGAGCAGGAGCGCATCAAGGGCCGCCCGCTTTACCTGTGCACCGCGGCGAATCAGCGCTTTGCCTATCAGGTTGCGGCCCACTTCCATTTTTTCGACGGCGTGCTGGCGAGCACCGCCTCCTGCAATCTGTCCGGGCGGATCAAGGCGCTCACACTGGTCGACAGGTTCGGAACACAGGGTTTCGACTACTGCGGCAATGAAGTCAAGGACGTGCCGATCTGGCAGCAGGCGCGTAGGGCGATCGTCATCGGCGGAGAAGGCATCGCGGCGATCGCCAGGCGGGTCAATCAGCCGATCATCTTTTTCGAACAGGAGCGCCGGCTGCTGCGCCTTGCCTGCAAGGAAATGCGCATCTATCAGTGGGTCAAGAACCTGCTGATATTCGTCCCACTGCTGGCAGCACACGCCATCGCCGACGACGGGAAGCTGGGCGCGACGGTGCTCGCCTTCCTGTCGTTCAGCCTGTGCGCGTCGTCGGTCTACCTGTTGAATGACATGCTCGATCTGGACGCCGACCGGCACCATGCACGCAAGCGCAACCGGCCGTTTGCCTCCGGCCAGCTGCCGCTCTCGTTCGGGCTGGGCTTGATGGCAATCCTGCTGGCGGCCGCCGCGGCGCTGGCAGCCTTGCTGCCATTGAGCTTCATCGGGATTCTGGCGGCTTACCTGGTGCTGACCATGGTGTATTCGTTCCGCCTCAAGCGCCTGATCCTGGTCGACGTCTTCGTGTTGGCGAGCCTGTATACGGTGCGCATCGTCGCCGGCGGTGCGGCGACCGGGATCGCGCTTTCGTCCTGGCTGATCCTGTTTTCGATCCTGATTTTCCTGAGCCTGGCGATGGTCAAACGCTACGCCGAACTCGATGCCGCGGTCGGCAAGGACGAGGCCGCCGCCGGCCGCGGCTATGTCTGCCACGACATGGAAATCCTGCGCTCGCTGGGCACCGCCGCCGGGTACCTGGCGGTGCTGGTGCTGGCGCTCTATATGAATTCGCCCGAGGTCAACGTCCTCTACAGCCGGCCGCAGGCATTGTGGCTGCTGTTCGTCCTGCTGCTCTACTGGATCAGCCGCATGTGGGTATTCGCCTTCCATGGCAAGATGGACGACGACCCGATCGTGTTCGCCTTCCGCGACCGTACCAGCCTGGCGGTGATCGGACTGTGTATCGGCAGCGTGATCCTGGCGACCTAGACGGCCGATGCCTTTGGCACCCTATCTGCTGCTTTTCGCCAGCGGCACCTGCAGCGCGATCGCCAGCATCCTGTTGCGGATTTCCGGGCAAACGGCGATGCCGGTCATCGGCGTCATCACCTTGGCTACCGCGCTGCGGGCGACCGCACTGGCTGCCTACGGGGCCGGCTTCCTGTTCTATGCGATGGCACTGAAGCGGATCGAGCTGAATATCGCCTATCCGCTGATGGTCGGCATCACGATGCTGGAAATCTTCGTGTTCGGCTTCGTCAGCGGCGAAGCGGCGTCACTGAAAACCATGGCGGGCGCCACCTTTCTGGCGGCCGGAATCTATCTGCTGTACTCCGCCTAACTACGAAGAGCCTGTTCGGAAAGCGGTTCCCAGACCGACACCGGCATGGTGGTGTCCGGCACGGTCGAACCGGCGCCGTCCTACTCTCACATTTCCAGTGACACGACTTCCAGCGCACGGTACAGCGCTACGCCGTCCAGGCTGCCGCTGCCCGCCTCCGCCGCACGCATCAATTCGATCATGCGCCGATTGGCCGGCGCATCGCGCCCCAGCCTCCGCGCCAGCGCGACCACCGCGCCGTTGATGTAATCGATCTCTGTGCGGCGTCCGGCCTGCAGGTCGTCCGACATCGACGAGCGCGCTTCCGGATCGATCTTCAGCATCGACGCCGCCAGCCGCGTGAAGATGGCATCCGGCAGGCGCAGCAGCGCCGGCAGCAGGCGCGGCGCCACACGGCCGACCTTGGCCGGTGCGATGCCGGCGGCGCGCAGGATGGCCAGCGCTTCGTCGATCAGCAGCGCCAGGCAGCGGCGGTAGGCACGCTGCGACAGTTCGGCCTTCAGCGGCAGGCCGGACAGCGCATTGACCGGGTTGTTCAGGTTCAGCAACAGCTTGCCCCACTGCACCGCCTGGAAGTCGTCGCGTTCGACCAACGGCAACTGCGCCGCGCGGAACGCCTCGCGCCACGGCGCCAGCGCCGGCGATTGTTCCACCATCAGTTCGCCGTCGGTGCCGCGGTGCAGCCGCCCCGCTTCCAGTTGCGCGACGTTGAACGGCACCATGCCGCCGATGATGGCGCGACCCGGCAGGCGTGTGCGCAGCAGGTCGAGATTGCCGACGCCGTTTTGCAGCGACAGCACCGCTGCCGTCGCCGGCGCGTGGGCGGCGATGGCGTCGGCCGCGGCGGCGGTATCGGCGCTCTTGACGGTCAATAGGATCAGGCCGGCCTGCGCCAGCGCCGCCGGGTCTTCGCCGTACGGAACGTCGCCGGCGGCCACGCGCAACTCGCGGCCACGCAAGTCGGTCAGACGCAGACCGTGGCGCGCGATCCGTTCGCGCATGCGCGCGCGGCCGATCAGCAGCACGTC
>JBATWJ010000549.1:0-7352 GCA_049672545.1 Burkholderiaceae bacterium | reverse complement strand
GGCGTGCGCGCTGGCGCTGCTGGCCCTGCTGGCGGCGGCGCGGCACAGGGGAGAGAGCGTACGCACCCAATTGGCGCTGGTGGCGGCGATGCTGGTCTGCACCCTGGTCGGCTATTTCGGCCTGCAGCCGTTCATGGCGGCGCTGCGAGAGGCGGCCGCGGCCGCCGGTGGCATGAGCGGCGACATCAAGACGCGCTTCGGCCTGCTGCACGGCGTCGCCAGCCTGCTGCATCTGGCGCAAAGCCTGCTCGGCGTGGCGCTGATCCTGCAGGTCAGGAAATAGGCATTCTCAGAAAATAGGGAGTATGCCGAAAAATCAGCATATTCCGGGCATATTGCCTGCGGTTTTAAAAATACTATAGGTAGTATATGAATCCTGCCGAGCTGCGCTCAGGCGCTGCCGAGCGAGGATTTCTTCGTGCTTTTCTGGCGCGGCTTGGCGCGCTTGATCGAGCCGCCGGCGGTGACCCGTTCATTGCCCTTCAACATCACCTTGGTGACCGACGGTCGCCGCGTGCCGCTGGGGCTGGGCTTGACGATGGTGACCTCGCGCAGGCCCTTGCCGCGCTTGTCGCTGCGCGCTTTCGGCTGTTCCTGCTTCGGCCGGTAGACCACCAGCAGCTTGCCGATGTGCTGTACCGGCGCGGCGTCGAGTTCGGAGCAGATGCGGTCGTAGATCGCCAGGCGCGCCTCGCGGTCGTCGCCGAACACGCGAATCTTGATCAGGCCGTGCGCCTTCAGGCTGGCGTCGATTTCCTTCAGCACGGCCGCGGTCAGGCCGGCTTCGCCGACGATCACCACCGGGTTCAAGGCATGGGCTTCGGCGCGCAGCGCGCTGCGTTCGGCGGGAGACAGGTTCATGGTGCAGGAAAAGGTGAAGGACGCCGTTGCCTTCTCGGCAAGGCGCAGCGGCGCTGCCGCTCATATGGAAAGAGACTGTATTCTACGCGAATGGCAAAGAACAAATTGAACAAAAGCTGGCTGCACGCGCATATCAACGATCCGTACGTGAAGCAGGCGCAAAAGGACGGCTACCGCGCGCGCGCCGCCTACAAGCTGAAGGAAATCGACGACAGCGAAAAGCTGATCCGCCCCGGGCAGGTGATCGTCGACCTCGGCTGCGCGCCGGGCAGCTGGTCGCAGTACGCGCGCCACAAGCTGGCCGGGCGCGAGGGCGGCGGCATCAACGGCGTCATCGTCGGCCTCGATCTTCTGCCGATGGAGCCGATCGCCGACGTCCATTTCATCCAGGGCGATTTCCGCGAAGAGGATGCGCTACACCAGCTGGAAACGCTGCTGGCCGGACGCAAGGCCGACCTGGTACTGTCGGACATGGCGCCCAATCTGTCCGGCATCGCGGTGGCGGACGCCGCACGCGTCGAATACCTGATCGATCTGGCCATTGAATTCGCGCAGGCGCACCTGAAACCTTCCGGCGCGCTACTCGTCAAATGTTTCAACGGTTCCGGCTACGATAGTATCGTTGCCACCTTCAGGAATGCGTTCCAGACCGTAATCCCGAAGAAGCCCAAAGCCAGCCGCGACAAATCCTCCGAGGTTTTCCTGCTGGGAAGAACCCTCAGGAATCCGAATTGATCCGAATTTATTTGCCGCCGAATCCTTGTTATTTCAGGGGTTTAGCCGCATATCCCGCCTAGTAAGCCCTGTTTTTTCCGAGTAGAATCGGTCCATAGATTGCACGCAGCGCGCCGCGCCAAGGAGTCCTAGTGAACAACATGTTTTCCAAAACCGCCGTGTGGGTGGTGATCGCCCTGGTCCTCTTCACCGTCTTCAAGCAATTCGACAGCCGCGGGCTTACCAGTGGCGCGACGCCGATCGCCTACTCGGATTTTCTGGACGACGTGCATGCCAAGCGCATCAAGGAAGCAACGATCGAGGATCGCAGCATCGTTGCCACCACCACTGATGGCAAGAAAGTCAAGACTGCCGCGACCTATCTGGACCGCGGCCTGATCGGCGACCTGATCAACAACGATGTCAAGTTCGACGTCAAGCAGCCGGAAGAACAGTCGTTCCTGTCGCAGGTGTTCATCTCCTGGTTCCCGATGCTGCTGCTAATCGGCGTCTGGGTATTCTTCATGCGTCAGATGCAGGGCGGCGGCAAAGGCGGCGCGTTCTCCTTCGGCAAGTCGAAGGCGCGCATGCTCGATGAAAACAGCAATTCCGTGACTTTCGCCGACGTCGCCGGCTGCGACGAAGCCAAGGAAGAAGTCAACGAGCTGGTGGATTTCCTGCGTGATCCGACCAAGTTCCAGAAACTCGGCGGCCGCATCCCGCGCGGCGTGCTGCTGGTAGGCCCCCCGGGCACCGGTAAGACCCTGCTGGCGCGCGCGATTGCTGGCGAAGCGAAGGTGCCGTTCTTCACGATTTCCGGTTCCGACTTCGTCGAAATGTTCGTCGGCGTCGGCGCCTCGCGCGTGCGCGACATGTTCGAAAACGCCAAGAAGCATTCGCCATGCATCGTCTTCATCGATGAAATCGACGCTGTCGGCCGCCATCGCGGCGCCGGCATGGGCGGCGGCAACGACGAGCGCGAGCAGACCCTGAACCAGCTGCTGGTCGAGATGGACGGCTTCGAGCCGAATTCCGGCGTGATCGTGATCGCCGCCACCAACCGCGCCGACGTGCTCGACAAGGCGCTGTTGCGTCCGGGCCGCTTCGACCGCCAAGTAATGGTCGGCCTGCCCGATATCCGCGGCCGCGAGCAGATCCTGTACGTGCACATGCGCAAGGTGCCGATCGCGCCTGACGTCAAGGCCGACATCCTGGCGCGCGGCACGCCGGGCTTTTCCGGCGCCGACCTGGCCAACCTGGTCAACGAAGCAGCGCTGTTCGCCGCGCGCCGCAGCAAGCGGCTGGTCGAGATGCAGGATTTCGAAGACGCCAAGGACAAGATCGTGATGGGCCCGGAACGCAAGTCGGCCGTGATGCGCGAGGAAGAGCGCCGCAACACCGCCTACCACGAGTCGGGCCACGCGGTGGTCGCCAAGCTGCTGCCGAAGGCCGATCCGGTGCACAAGGTCACGATCATGCCGCGCGGCTTTGCGCTCGGCCTGACCTGGCAGTTGCCGGAACACGACCGCGTCAACATGTACAAGGACAAGATGCTGGAGGAAATCGCCATCCTGTTCGGCGGCCGCATCGCGGAAGAACTCTTCATGCACCAGATGTCGACCGGCGCCTCGAACGACTTCGAGCGGGCCACCAAGATGGCACGCGCGATGGTCACCCGCTACGGCATGTCGGACGCGCTCGGTACCATGGTTTACGAAGACAACCAGAACGACGGCTATTTCGGCGGCACTTCGAAGACCATCTCGGAAGCGACCCAGCAAAAGGTGGATGCCGAAATCCGCCACATCCTCGATACCCAGTACGCGCTGTCGCGCCGGCTGCTGGAGGAAAACCGCGACAAGGTCGAGATGATGGCCAAGACGCTGCTGGAATGGGAAACCATCGACGCCGACCAGATCAACGACATCATGGAAGGCAGCGAACCGCGTCCGCCGAAGGCCGGCGTGCCGGCCAAGAAGCCGTCGTCCGACGGCCCGTCCGGCGGCGTCTCGCCGACTGCCACCGCACCGGCCTGATGCGGCACGCGATGCCGAGTTGATGCGATTCCGTTCGATCAAAGGGTGAGGAGCGATCCTCGCCCTTTTTCTTTGCCCCACATACTCTCATGCAAACCGAATTCCAGTGCGGCCGCTATCGCCTGCCGCTCGACCGTCCCGGCGCTGCGCCGCTGGTGATGGGTATCCTCAACGTGACGCCCGATTCGTTTTCCGACGGCGGCCGCTACCAGTCGCTGGACTCGGCGCTGACCCGCGCCGAGCGCATGATCGCCGACGGTGCCGACATTCTCGACATCGGCGGCGAATCGAGCCGGCCCGGCGCCGATGCGCTGCCGTTGGACGAGGAACTGCGGCGGGTGCTGCCGGTGATCCATGCGTTGCGCGACTGCGGCAAGCCGCTGTCGATCGACACCTACAAGCCGGAAGTGATGCGCGCCGCGCTCGCCACCGGGGCCGACATGGTCAACGACATCAGCGGCTTTCGCGCCGATGGCGCGCTGGATGCGGTGCGCGACAGCGCGTGCGGCCTGTGCGTGATGCACATGCTGGGCGAGCCGCGCACCATGCAGGACCGACCGGAATACGAAGACGTGGTGCGCGAGGTGACCGCCTTCCTGCGGCAGCGCTGCGAAGAAATGGAAGACGCCGGTATTGACCGCAGTCGGCTGTGTGTCGATCCTGGCTTCGGTTTCGGCAAGACCTTGGAGCATAATATCGCGCTGGTGAAACACATCGGATCGATGCAGCGCGCACTGGGATTGCCGCTGTTGGCCGGCCTGTCGCGCAAGTCGATGCTGGCCGGCTTGACTGGCCGCGCGGTGGACCAGCGACTGGCCGGCAGCCTGGCATTGGTGCTGGCCGCCGCCACGCAAGGCGCGCGCATCGTGCGTGTGCACGACGTCGCGGAAACGGTCGACGCGCTCAAGGTCTGGCAGGCGGTCGGGGCTTGAACGGTAACGTGAGTGGCAACAACAACAGGGAAGACATGACACGCAAATATTTCGGAACCGACGGCGTCCGCGGCCGCGTCGGCGCAGCGCCGATCACTCCGGACTTCGTGATGAAGCTGGGCTACGCAGCCGGCCGCGTGCTGGCGCAGGCGGAGGCTACCAGTGCGCGGCCGACGGTGCTGATTGGCAAGGACACGCGCGTTTCCGGCTACATGCTGGAGGCGGCGCTGCAGGCCGGGCTGGCGGCGGCCGGCGTCGACGTGATGCTGGCCGGGCCGATGCCGACGCCGGCGGTGGCCTACCTGACGCGTGCGCTGCGGCTGTCGGCCGGGGTCGTGATTTCAGCTTCACACAACCCGTATCCGGACAACGGCATCAAGTTCTTTTCGGCGCAGGGGAACAAGCTGCCGGACGCGGTGGAAACCGCGATCGAAGCGGAGATCGAAGCGCCGATGGCCTGCGTGGCGTCGGAACAGATGGGCAGGGCGCGCCGGCTGGACGACGCAGCGGGGCGCTACATCGAATTCTGCAAGAGCACCTTCCCGAACGAATTCGACCTGCGCGGGTTGACGCTGGTGGTCGATTGCGCACACGGCGCCGCCTACCACATCGCACCGCACGTCTTCCACGAACTGGGAGCCGAGGTGGTCGCGATCGGCAATCAGCCGAACGGCCTGAACATCAACGACGGCGTCGGCGCCACCTCGCCCGAAGCGCTGGCGATCGCGGTGCGTGCCAATCGCGCCGACCTCGGCATCGCGCTGGACGGTGACGCCGACCGTTTGCTGATGGTCGATGCCGGCGGCCGCATCTACAACGGCGACGAATTGCTGTACGTGATGGTCAAGGACCGGCTGGCCGGTGCGCCGGTGCAGGGCGTGGTCGGCACGCTGATGACCAACATGGCGCTGGAAGTGGCGCTGCGCCGGATGGATATCGAATTTGCGCGCGCCAAGGTCGGCGACCGCTACGTGCTGGAGCTCTTGCAGCAACGCAACTGGACTCTGGGCGGCGAGGGCTCCGGTCACCTGCTGTGCCTGGACAAGCACACCACAGGCGACGGCATCGTGTCGGCGCTGCAGGTGCTGTCGGCGCTGCGCCGCAGCGGCAAGACGCTGGCCGAATGCACGGCCGACATGCAGCTCTACCCGCAAAGTCTGGTCAACGTTCGGGTCGCGCCCAGCTTCGACTGGCAGACCGATGCCGGCCTGCTGGCAGAAAAGGAGAAGGCGGAACGTGAACTGGGCGACGAAGGGCGGGTGCTGATCCGCGCCTCCGGCACCGAGCCGTTGATTCGCGTGATGGTCGAGGCGCGCGACGCCGACACCGCGGTGCGCATGGCGCGCCGCATCGCCGACCGCATCGGCGCCTAGAGAAATTCGCCGCCGCCGAACGCACATTGACCCGGCCGGTCCGCACGGGTATCATGCTCCCTCTCGGAGTGTGGCGCAGCCCGGTAGCGCACCTGGTTTGGGACCAGGGGGTCCAAGGTTCGAATCCTTGTACTCCGACCAACTCAACGGGCTGTCACTGACAGCCCGTTTTCATTTCCGCAATGAACGCCGTTGGCGTTTCGTTTCGCGCCAGGAGCTGCCCATAGCTCAGCTGGATAGAGCAACGGCCTTCTAAGCCGTAGGTCGCAGGTTCGACTCCTGCTGGGCAGGCCATCAGTCTAAGCTTTTACGAATAGCGCCCACCAACTGTGTGATCGTCTCGTCCTTAAACTTCCCAGGTTTCGCGGTGACGACACGGATTGCATGTGTCCGAAAATATCGTACAAAATAGATCGGACACTGTCCCCGAAGAGGCTATGATTTTTCTCAATTCGCGCAGTGTTGCAAGCCGCTCCCAAGCAGGGCGGCTTTTGCACTCTGGCATACTGGGCCTCTTGTCATGAAGGAGATTCGTATGTCCAAGCTCGAAGAAGCGATCGAAAGGTATAAGCGGAACAACTCGGTGACAAACCGAGCCGGCGTGGTCATCGCACAGTTCCTGGAGATCAAGAAGGGGCTGGCGCTTGCGCAAGGCGACGGCGAATCCATCGACGACATCGATGAAGTTGCCGCTCAGCTGACCGTGGCGGCGATGAGTTACAGACCAAAGTAAGCATTGCGCAATCCATTCAAGCCTCGCTATATGCGGGGCTTTCGCACATTCAGGATTTGGAATGGAGCGCACATGGAAAACAAACGGGCATTGCGGCGCGCGCACTTGGCGCGAATCAAGCGGCAGTATCGATACTGCTGAAGTCAGGCGCTGGCGCCAAAGCAGGTTGGCAAGGCTGCGCAATGTGCGACGGTGTACAGCTTGCTGGATGTGCAGTAACTCGCGCAAGTACGACGGCGAGCGCACGGTGCAGGAGCGCCGGTGGATGCAGGCTGTCAGTGACGAGCAGGCTTAAACGGGAACGGCTGCAGCGCACGCAATTGATGTCCAACCCTCATCGAAGGCTGGCCAAGACTGATAGCCACGCATTGACGAGAAGTAAGCCGTAGGTCGCAGGTCCGACTCCTGCCGGGCGGGCCGGATTTCCCGCCGTTCTTTACTTCCCGCATTCCAGCTGGTGCTTTTCGGCCGCCCGGCGCGCGGTTTGTTGCGCCTTGGGCGCGGCCTTGGGGTTGGCCTTGGCTGCGTCTTCTTCCGCCCATTGGCGGCGCAGCGCCAGCGATGCGCATTTTTTCCGCTGGGCAGCGGCGGCGCGGGCCTGTTTTTGCTGTGCGTGTTCTTCCTGTGCTTCGCGCTGGTGGCGCGCGCGTTCCAGACGTGCCGCTTCTTCCTTCTGCCGGGCCGCCTCGCGCGCGGCGGGCGT
>JBATWJ010000548.1:0-5974 GCA_049672545.1 Burkholderiaceae bacterium | reverse complement strand
CCGGCACGTCGTGGTCGGCGCGGTCGATCAGCGTGCGGCCGAAATGACCGCGGCGCGACACGTGGATCTGATGGATCGCGGTGGCCGGCAGCGGCCAGGCGCCGACCGTTTCCAGGATTTGTCGGCTGCCGTAGGACAGCGCGATCGAGCGTGGGTCGCGCTCGGCCTGTTCCAGCGTGCGGGCGTCGATCAGCGCGATGCGCGCCGGTGCCATCCCGTGCCGCACCAGCAACGCGGCCAAGCACAGGCCGACCGGGCCGGCGCCGCAGATGGCGACGTCGTAGTCGGTGGCGCTCATCGACGGCCGGGACGCGGGTTCATCCGCGCATCACCGCTTCGATGTCGGCCACGCTGCGCGGCGCGTCGCCGGTGATGATCTCGCAGCCGTCGGCGGTGACCACGGCGTCATCCTCGATGCGGATGCCGATGTTCCAGTACTGTTCCGGCACGCCTTCGGCCGGCCGTACGTAGATGCCCGGTTCGACCGTCAGTACCATGCCGGGCTGCAGCGCGCGCCACGGCTTTTCGGCGCCGTCGGCGGCGGCGTCGCGGTATTCGCCGACGTCGTGCACGTCCATGCCGAGCCAGTGGCCGGTGCGGTGCATGTAGAACTGGCGGTAGGCGCCTTTTTCCAGCACGTCGTCGAGCGTGCCGACCTTGCCGGCGTCCAGCAGGCCGGTATCGAGCATGCCCTGCGCCAGCACACGCACGGCGGCGTCGTGGCCGGCCATGAAGCTGCACCCGGGGCGGGTTTCGGCAATCGCCGCCGCCTGCGCGGCCAGCACGATCTCGTACAGCGCGCGCTGGGCGCCGCTGAAGCGGCCGTTGGCCGGGAAGGTGCGGGTGATGTCGGAGGCATAGCCGTCGAGTTCGCAGCCGGCGTCGATCAGCACCAGGTCGCCATCTTTCAGTTCGGCGTCGCCGGCGCGGTAGTGCAGCACGCAGGCGTTGGCGCCGGCGGCGACGATCGAGCCGTAGGCCGGATACTGCGAGCCGTGGTAGCGGAATTCGTGCAGCAGTTCGGCTTCCAGCTGGTATTCGCGCAGGCCCGGACGCGCCGCGCGCATCGCGCGCCGGTGCGCATGGCCGGAAATGGCGGCAGCGCGCTTCATCAGCGCGATTTCGCCGGCATCCTTGAATAGCCGCATTTCATCCAGCAGCATCTGCACGTCGTGCACCGCGGACGGTGCGATGACGCCGGCGCGCGCCTGCTGACGCACCGCCTGCAGCCAGGACTGGACGCGGGCGTCGAGGCCGGGATGGCCGCCGAGCGTATAGAACAGCGCCGGCGCGTTGGCCAGCAACTGCGGCATCTCGGTATCCAGTGCATCGATCGCGTGGGCGGCATCGAGGCCGAACTGTTCGCGCGCGGCTTGCGGGCCGTGGCGGTAGCCGTCCCAGATCTCGCGCTCCGGATCCTTGGCGCGGCAGAACAGGATGCTGCGCTCGTCGCCGTCGGCACCGGCCACCAGCACCAGCACCGCTTCCGGCTCGGTGAAGCCAGACAGGTAGTAGAAATAGCTGTCGTGCCGGTACGGATAGTCGGCGTCGCGGTTGCGCATCACTTCCGGCGCGGTCGGGATGATGGCGACGCCGCCGCCCTTGGCGCGCATCTGCGCCATCAGCGCGGCGCGCCGGCTCGCATAGGATTTCATTCGGGATTCCTCATGGATGGATCAGCGGCGCGTTCAGTTGCGCCAGCCGTTCGGGAGTGCCGACGTCGGTCCAGTCGCCGCGGTAGAGCTCGCCGCCGACCTGGCCGCGTGCCGCGTATTCGCGCAGCAGCGGCGCCAGCCTGGCCGATTCGCCGGCGGCGATGGCGTCGAACATCTGCGGCCGATAGACGCCGATGCCGGAAAAGGTGTAGCGCGCTTCGCCGGCCGCTGCCTCGTTGGCGATGGCGAAGCTGTGCAGCGCGAAGTCGCCGTCCGGGTGGTGGGCCGGATTCTTGACCAGGTACAACCAGGCAACGTCGCGCCGCTCGGGCGGATGCGGGTTGCCCCACGGGTCGCGGTCCTGCAGCGCGTCCTTGACCTGCTCGAAGTCGAAGTGCGGGCACCAGACGTCGGCCGCGATGGCGACGAACGGTTCCTCGCCCAGCAGGTGGCGGGCGCGGGCGACGCCGCCGGCGGTTTCCAGCGCCGTGCCTTCGGCCGAATAGGCGATCGACGCGCCATAGCGGCTGCCGTCGCCGAGCGCCTCCTCGATCAGGTGGCCGAGATGGGCGTGGTTGATGACGATCTCGGTGATGCCGGCGCGCACCAGGTTGCCGATGTGCCAGACGATCAGCGGCCGCCCGCGCACCGGCAGCAAGGGCTTCGGGCAGGTGTCGGTCAGCGGCCGCAACCGCTCGCCGCGGCCGGCGGCGAAGATCATCGCTTTCATCGTCTTTCTATACTGGTGTGAGTATTTTTAAAGTCAGGCGCCACGCTTCCGGCATAGGCCCATTTTTCGGCATACCCCCCCCTAGAAGGTGTAGCCGAACTGCGGCGCGCGCGCTTCCAGCAAATCCAGCAGGCGCAGCAGCGGCTGCAGCGCGCCGTAGCGCTGCGCGGTCTTGCGCGTGTATTCCATTACCAGCGGCATGTCCTTCAGGTAGGCATCCTTGCCGTCGCGATGGTACAGCCGGGCGAAGATGCCGAGCACCTTCAGGTGGCGCTGCAGGCCCATGAATTCGAAATCGCGGTAAAAGGCGTCGATGTCCGGATTGACCGGCAGCCCGGCGCGGCGCGCGCGCTCCCAGTAGCGGATCGCCCAGTCCAGCACCATTTCCTCGTCCCAGCGGATGTAGGCGTCGCGCAGCAGCGACACCAGGTCGTAGGTAATCGGGCCGTACACCGCATCCTGGAAATCCAGGATGCCGGGATTGCCCGCGTGGTCGCCGGCCAGCACCATCAGATTGCGCGAATGATAGTCGCGGTGCACGTAGACCTGCGGCTGCGCCAGGTTGTTGGCCAGCAATGCATCGAACACCTGCTGCAACTGCTGCGTCTGCGGCGCATCCAGCGTCAGCCCCAGATGCTTGCCGACGTACCAATCCGGAAACAGCGCCAGCTCGCGCGAAAGCAGCGTGCGGTCGTATTCCGGCAGCACGCCGGGCCGGCTGTGCATCTGCATCTGCACCAGCGCATCGATCGCATCCAGGTACAGCCGGTGCGCGCTGTCGGGGTTCAGCTGCTGCAGATAGGTGGTCGAGCCGAGATCGGTCAGCAGCAGAAAGCCCTGCGCCGCATCCTCGGCCAGCACGCGCGGCACCGACACCCCGGTGTCCGCCAGCAGCGCCGCCACCTTCAGGAACGGCCGCACGTCTTCCTGCGGCGGCGGCGCGTCCATCGCGATCAGCGTGCCGCCATCCTCGGTGTCGAGGCGGAAATAGCGGCGGAAGCTGGCGTCGGCCGAGGCCGGGCGCAGCGTGTCCAGCCGCAGTTGCGCGGCCGGCAATGCGGCCAGCCAGTCGCGCAGCTGCAGCAGGCGGACGTCGGTGGATTGGGAAGCGGTAGAAGGAGTGTCGGAAGGCATCGGAAGACAGCAGGGGGCGGGGAGCGGGCCGGGAATCCGGTCGGAACGGATACTTCCCATATAATAAGGGATTCGTTCCAAAATCGCCTGCCTTGGCCGTCGACCGCCTCTTTTCATGACCCGGTTCCGCCCGCTTTCCACACTGCCATCCCTGCTTTGCCTGACCAGCGCGCTGGCCGCGATCGCATGGCCGGGCGGTGCTGCGGCGCAGACGCGCGGCGACGACCAGAATGCGCCGGTCACGGTGCGCGCCGAGGAGCTGACCGGCCGCCCCGACCGCGAAGTGCACGCACGCCACGACGTCGAGATCGTGCGCGGCGCCACCACCGTCAATGCCGACGAAGGCACCTACCACATCGTCGAGGACGAGGTCGAGGCCGCCGGCGACATCCGCATGCGCCGCTACGGCGACCGCTACACCGGCGACGAACTGCAACTGAACCTGGAATCGGGCGAAGGCTATGTGCTGCACCCGACCTATCACTTGCAGCCGAACAACGCGCGCGGCGCCGCCGAGCGCGTCGATTTCGAATCGCGCGACGTCGCCCGCGTGTCCGAAGGCACGTACAGCACCTGCGAAGGGCCGGACCCGGACTGGTACCTGAAGGCCGACACGCTGCGCCTGGATCGCGGCCGCGACCTCGGCACCGCGACCAAGAGCATCGTCTATTTCAAGGGTGTGCCGATTCTCGGCACGCCGGCGATGTCGTTCCCGATGTCGGACGCGCGCAAGTCCGGCGTGCTGCCGCCGACCATCGGCACCACCAGTACCGGCGGCCTGGAAATCATGCTGCCGTACTACTTCAACATCGCGCCCAACCGCGACCTGACGCTGTATCCGAAGCTGATCGCGCGGCGCGGGCTGCAGCTGGGCGCCGAGGCGCGTTACCTGGGCGCCTCCTATTCCGGCCAGACCACGGTCGAGGCGCTGGCGCACGACCGCGTCACCAATACCGACCGCTATGCGATCTCTTCGGTGCACAACCAGGTGCTGGCGCCGGGACTGGGCCTGAACTGGAACATCAATGCCGCCTCCGACGACAACTATCCGAGCGACTTCGCCAGCACGCTGACCGCCAGCACCCAGCGGCTGTTATTGCGCGACATCAGCCTGAACTACGGCGGCTGGTTCGGCAACCTGACCGCACGCGCGTCGAACTACCAAGTGCTGCAGGATTACGTCAACGGCGCGCCGACCATCGGCCGGCCGTACGACCGGTTGCCGCAGGTCACCTTCACCACCTCGCGGCTGGACGTGAATGGCTTCGACTGGAGCGTCGAATCCGACTTCACGCGCTTCTGGCATCCGGACATGGTGCGCGGCGACCGCGCCTATTTCAATCCGCGCATTTCCTATCCGATCATCCGCCCCGGCTATTTCCTGACGCCCAAGCTGTCGTTCGACGCCACCACCTACCGGCTCGACAACGCCGTGCCGGGCGCACGGACCAGCCTGTCGCGCGCGGTGCCGACCTTTTCGCTGGACGGCGGCCTGGTGTTCGAGCGCGACACCACCTTCTTCGGCCGACCGGTCACGCAGACGCTGGAGCCGCGCCTGTTCTACGTGAAGACGCCGTACCGTGACCAGAGCCAGTTCCCGATCTTCGACACCGCGCTGGCCGACCTCAACTTTACCCAGCTGTTTTCGGAAAACCGTTATGCCGGCCACGACCTGATCGGTGACGCCAACCAGCTGACCGCGGCGCTGGTGACGCGCTACATCGACCCCGACGGCGCCGAACGCATGCGGTTGGCGATCGGCCAGCGCTTTTCGTTTTCCGACCAGCGCGTGGTGTTGCCCGGCGAAACCCATGAAAGCCGCTCCGACCTGCTGCTGGCGGCCACCGGCAAGCTGACGCCGACCGTCACCATCGACGGCAACCTGCAGTACAGCCAGACGCTGCGTCAGAGCACGCGCAGCAACTACGCGCTGCGCTGGGAGCCGGCGCCGAAGAAGGTGCTGAACCTGCAATACCGGCGCGACAAGCCGGGCTCCGACCTGCTGAATCCGCTGAACGAATTGAAGCAGTTCGACGTCTCCGGCCAGTGGCCGATCGCGCAGCGCTGGTACGCGGTCGGCCGCATCAACTATTCGCTGCCGGACCAGAAAGTGGCCGAAGGCTTGGTCGGCATGGAGTACAAGGCCGACTGCTGGATTTTCCGGGTGGTGGCGCAGCGCATCCCGACCGCCGCCGAAAAAGCCACGTCGGCGATTTTTATCCAGCTAGAATTGAATGGATTGTCCAAACTGGGCTCCAATCCGATCGATGCCATTCGCGCCAACGTGCCCGGTTACCAGATGATCAACCAGTAGTCCCGGCCGCCGTTCCGATCCCTTACCGATTCGCAAGACATCCATGAACGCTTCCTTCCTCCCGCGCATGCCGCGCAACCCGTTCCACCGCGCCGGCCTGGCGACGCTGCCGGCCGCGCTGCTGGCCTGGCTCCTCGCCGC
>JBATWJ010000547.1:0-2067 GCA_049672545.1 Burkholderiaceae bacterium | reverse complement strand
GCACCGGCGCCGCCGCGCTATTGATCGACTACGGCTTTCCGGCGCACGAATACTATTTGCCGCAGCGCGCCGCCGGCACGCTGATGTGCCACTACCGGCATCACGCGCACGACGACCCGTTCTACCTGCCGGGCCTGCAGGACATCACCGCGCATGTCGATTTTTCGGCGATGGCGCGCGCCGCCCAGGACGGCGGGCTGGAGGTGCTCGGCTACGGCAGCCAGGCGGCGTTCCTGCTCGACGCCGGTATCGGCGAGCTGCTGCTGCGCACGCCGCCGGAAGACGCGCTGCGCTATCTGCCGCAGGCCAACGCGGTGCAGAAACTGCTGTCGCCGGCCGAGATGGGCGAACTGTTCAAGGTGCTGGCGGTCGGTACCGGTGTGCGGCTGGGGCCGCAGTTCGAGCGCCACGACCGCAGCCACCGGCTCTAGGTGTTTCCATATACTATTGGCAGTATTTTCAAAGCCGCAGATGTTGCCTGCGGAAAATGGCATATTTCTGAATTTTTGCGGGGAGTATCCGTGGAGACAAGCGCATGATCCGCTGGTTGCTGGTGGTGTTCATCGCGCTGGCGGTGTTGTCGGCGGCCTTGCCGTGGCTGGAAAAGCTCGGCATCGGCCGCCTGCCGGGCGATCTGCGCTTCCGCCTGTTCGGCCGCGACTGGTCGCTGCCGTTCGCCTCGACCGTGCTGCTGTCGGCGCTGGTGTTCCTGGCGCTGCGGCTGTGGCGCTAGGCGCGCGCCGGCCTTTTCGCTGACCGAGTCCGATGCCGCCGACCCTGGAACAACTGCGCGCCCGTCACGGCAGCCGCTACAAGTGGCTGGTGCTGCTGACGGTGCTGCTGGGGACCATGTCGTCGATCCTGTCGTCGACCATCGTCAACGTCGCCATTCCCGACCTTTCCCACTACTTTTCGATCGGCCAGGGCAGCGCGCAATGGGTGGCGGCCGGCTTCATGCTGGCAATGACGCTGTCGATGCTGACCACGCCGTGGCTGCTGCTGCGCTTCGGCCTGCGTCGCACCTACACCGGCGCCATCGTGCTGCTGCTGGCCGGCGGCGTGATCGGCGGCTTCAGCTTCGATTTTTCATTGCTGCTGGCGATGCGGGTGGCGCAGGGGCTGGCTGCCGGCGTGCTGCAGCCGATTCCGAACATCATCATCCTGCGCTCCTTCCCGCCCGGCGAGCAGGGACGGGCAATGGGGCTGTTCGGCTTCGGCGTGGTGCTGGCGCCGGCGATCGGGCCGTCGGTCGGCGGCTTTCTGGTCGAGCTGTTCGGCTGGCGCTCGATCTTCTTCGTCGTGGTGCCATTCTGTATCGCCGCGCTGTGGCTGATCCGGCGCTTTTTGCCGATCAATTCGTCGCTGCTGGGCGACGCCAAGGCGCTCGACTGGAAGGGCCTGCTGCTGGTCGGCATCAGCACGATGAGCGTGTTGAACGGGCTGGGACAGTTGCGCGCCGCGCCGCTGTACGGCGTGCTGCTGCTGGCGCTCGGCGCGGTGGCGCTGGCCGGCTTCCTGTGGATCGAGCGGCGCAGCGAGCAGCCGCTGATCAACCTGCGCCTGTTTGGCTACCGCCAGTTCACGATGGGCGCGCTGGTCGCCTTCATCTACGGCATGGGCCTGTTCGGCTCGACCTACCTGCTGCCGGTCTACATGCAGATGGCGCTGAACTACTCGCCGTCGCACGCCGGCCTGGTGCTGCTGCCGGCCGGCATCGTGCTGGCGCTGGTGATCCCGCTCGCCGGCCGCCTGGCCGACAGCATCGCGCCGCATTTGCTGGTGACCTTCGGCCTCGGCCTGTTGACGCTGTCGTTCGGGCTGATGACCGGCGGCTCGCTGACCACCACCTTCCTGGCGCTGGCGGTGTGGGCGGTGATCGGCCGCATCGGCCTGGGCTTCGTGCTGCCGGCGCTGACGCTGGGCTCGATGCGCGGCGTCGATTCCAGCCTGATCGCGCAGGGCGCGTCGACGGTCAGCTTTCTGCGCCAGATGGGCGGCGCGATCGGCGTGTCGGTCGCCGGCATCGTGCTCGAATGGCGGCTCGGCGCGCATCACGCCAGCCTGACC
>JBATWJ010000546.1:0-4502 GCA_049672545.1 Burkholderiaceae bacterium | reverse complement strand
CCGCGCAGCTTCCCATGGTGGATGGTGCGGCTGGGCGCGCCGGTGGTGCCGCTGTTTCGCGAACTGGACGAGATGCGCTACCTGTGGCGGCAGCCGCTATGCATGGACAATGCGCGCCTGTGCCGCGTGCTCGGCGCGGAGCCGCACACGCCGCTGGACGAGGCGGTGCGCGCTACGCTCGCCAGCCTCGGCTGCCTGCCGGGGGAGCTTGATGAACTCATATACTCCCGGACTTGACGCCGCAATTCGGACGAAAAATGGACTAAGTAGAGCGATACTCCCCGCCATACCGAAAATTGGCGGGATGCGGAAAGCCGCTGCCGATGACCGAGTGTCGGCGACCGAAATACCGGGAAGCGCAGCGGCAGACTGGAGAAAGCCTATGCAGGGTAGCGGCTATGGCCGCGGCAGGACTGTCGTCAGGTCCTGGTTTTGCCTGCCATTCCCGCCTGCATAGGAACGGCAAGCCGGTCCGGTCCGTGGCCGAAGCGCTCAACCGCCATGGCTGGCGGCCAAGCATGGGAGTATGTGCGAATTTCGACTGCGTGGCGCCCGGTATAGGGGCGCCAATCGGGGGAGTATCCGTCGCGCCTACTTCAGAAGCCGCAGCGCGATCGGATAGCGATAGCGCTTGCCCTTCGATGCGCTCATCGCGCCCAGCAGGCAAAACACTAGGTTGGCGATGAACAGTAGCGGAAACAGCAGCACGCCGACCAGGATCAGCGTCAGCAGGCCGGCCACCACGTAGGCGATCATCAGCGTGATCTGGAAATTCAGCGCTTCGCGCGCTTCCTCGCCGACGAACGCGGATTCGTCCTTCTTCAGCAGCCAGATCACCATGGCGCCGATGAAGCCGGTGAAGATGCCGAACAGGTGTGCCAGCATCGCCAGGTTGGTTTCGTCCCGAGTCGGGCCGACGTCGATGATGTCGCTCATTTATGCCGCCACTTTCTTTGCCGCCGGTTTCTTCGCGGCCGCCTTGCGCACCGGCGCCGCCACCTTCGCTACCTTCGCCGCCTTGCCCGATGCCGGCGCAGCCTCGGCCTGGTCGGCCGGCTTGGCGGCCTTGCCGCGCGCCGGCGCCTTCGCCTTGCGCTCCTCGAACTCGAAGCCGACCTTGCCGTCCTTGCCCTTGACCAGGTAAGCCTTGAACGGGCGCCGCGTACGCTGCGACACGAAGCCCGGCAGCAGGTCGGTCTTGCCGTCGTTCAGGAGCTTCTTCATCTGCTCCGGCAGGATCTCCTGCTGCAGGATGATGCGGCCGCTGCGGAAGTCGCAGGCCTTTGGCTTGGCCACGGTTTTTTCGCAGACGTAGGCCAGTCCCATTTCGTAGACGCCACTGCCGCACTTCGGGCACGGCCCGAGCGCTTCCTGGCCGGTGAAATCGACGCCTTCGGCGCTGTCGTCGTCTTCCTGGGCCTGGCCGAAATCGAATTCGAGCTTGTAGTTATCGTTTTCCTCGTCGCGCGCGATCTTCAGGATCGCCGCGAACGGCCGCCCCATCTTCGAGCGGAAGCCCTGCAGCGGGCCGATGCTGCGGTTCTGCAGCAGTTCCTCGACCTCGGCCACCTCGAACTGGCGCCCGCCCGGCGTCTTCGACATCGAGAATTCGCACTGGGTGCAGGCGAAGCGCCGGTAGTTTTCCTTGACCACGCCGCCGCAGTTCGGGCATGGCGTTTTCAAGGTGGCGTAATCGCCGGGGATGGTGTCGTTGTCGTATTCCTTGGCGCGCTTGACGATCACCTGCGTCATCTGGGCGATCTCGCGCATGAATTCCTCGCGGCTGATCTTGCCCTTTTCCATCTGCGCCAGCTTGTATTCCCAGCCGCCGGTCAGTTCCGGCGCGGTCAGCTCGTTGACACCGAGGCCGCGCAGCAGGGTCATCAGCTGGAACGCCTTGGCGGTCGGCATCATTTCGCGGCCTTCGCGCAGCAGGTATTTTTCGTTCAGCAAGCCTTCGATGATCGCCGCGCGCGTGGCCGGCGTGCCGAGGCCCTTACCGGCCATCGCCTCGCGCAATTCCTCGTTGTCGACCAGCTTGCCGGCGCCTTCCATCGCCGACAACAGCGTCGCTTCGGTGTAGCGCGCCGGCGGCTTGGTCACCAGCCCGTGCGCCTCGACCTTGTCGGTCTTGACCGTCTCGTCCTTGGCCACCGCGACCAGCGTGCCGCTGTCCGGGTCCTTCGGGTCGGCCACGTCCTTGCCGTAGATCGCCAGCCAGCCCGGGTTGACCATCACCTTGCCCTCGGTCTTGAACTGGTGGCCGGAGACTTCAGTGTGGCGGGTGGTGACCAGGAACTCGGCGGCGGGGAAGAACACCGCCATGAAGCGGCGTGTCACCAGGTCGTACAGCTTCTGTTCCGGCTCCGACAGATTCTTCGGCGCCTGCGTGGTCGGGATGATCGCGAAGTGGTCGGAAATCTTGCTGTTGTCGAAGATCCGCTTGTTCGGTTTGACCCAGCCGGACTTCAGGATCTGCGACGCGAAGCGCTGGTAATTATGGTTTTCCGACACCGTTTCCAGCGTCTGCTTCACGCTCGCCAGATAGTCTTCCGGCAGATGGCGCGAATCGGTACGCGGATAGGTCAGCACCTTGTGCTTTTCATACAGCGCCTGCGCTAGCCCGAGCGTGTTCTTGGCGGAAAAGCCGAAGCGCGAGTTGGCTTCGCGCTGCAGGCTGGTCAAGTCGAACAGCGCCGGCGCCATCTGCGTGGTCGGCTTCGATTCCTCGGACACCTTGCCCGGCTTGCCGCGGCAGGCGGCGACGATCGATTCTGCCGCCGCCTTGCTCCACAGCCGCTCGGCGCGCTTTTCCGGGTCGGCCTCGTCCTTCTTGAACTTGGTGTCGAGCCAGCGGCCTTCGTAGACGCCGGCGGCGCAGACGAATTCGGCGCGCACTTCCCAGTAGTCGCGCGGCACGAAGTTCTTGATCTTCTCTTCGCGCTCGACCACGATCGACAGCGTCGGCGTCTGCACCCGGCCGACCGTGGTCAGGTAGAAGCCGCCTTCCTTCGAGTTGAACGCGGTCATCGCGCGCGTGCCGTTGATGCCGATCAGCCAGTCCGCTTCCGAGCGGCAGCGCGCGGCATCGGCCAGCGGCAGCATTTCCTCGTCGCTGCGCAGGCGCGCAAAACCCTCGCGGATCGCGTTGGGCGTCATCGACTGCAGCCACAGCCGCTTGATCGGCTGCTTGGCCTTGGCGTTCTGCGCGATCAGGCGGAAGATCAGTTCGCCCTCGCGCCCGGCGTCGCAGGCGTTGATCAGAGCGGTCACGTCCTTGCGGCGGATCAGCTTGTTCAGCACCTTCAGCCGCGATTCGGTCTTGGCGATCGGATTCAGCGCGAAGTGCGGCGGGATCACCGGCAGATTGGCGAACGACCATTTGCCGCGCTTGACGTCGTATTCTTCCGGCACCGCGATTTCCAGCAAATGGCCGACCGCCGACGACAGCACGTACTGGTCGGATTCGAAATACTCATCGTGCTTGGTGAAGCCGCCGAGCGCCTTCGCGATGTCGTTCGCGACAGATGGCTTCTCGGCGATGATGAGGGTTTTGCTCATGAATAGGGTCTCGATTGGGTAGCGCCGGACGCGGTCGACGGCGCGCAAGCATGCATAGTACAGAAATTGCGCATGTGCAACTTCAACGCATATAAATAATAGTCAGGCAATCCGGCAGGCGGCGCCCATGATAAGCGCGTTGCCGCGCCGCTCGCAAGTTAAGGCTTTGTCACTACGGGTCCGCAGAAAGTTCGCGGTGCCGGGCGAGGAGGGCGGCGGATTGGCAGCGGCGGAACCCGCTGCGCGGGGAGATCAGTGCAGCAGGCGGGGTTCGTCGTCTTCGTCGTCGAGAAACAGTTCGTCGAACATCAGGCCGTCCGGTTCCTTGCCCTCGCTCCACAGCACCATCAGCACGATCACCTTCAGCTTGTCCAGCGTCAACTGCGATTCGCCGGCGGCCAGCGCGCGCTCGATGACGATTTCGCGCTGCATCGGGTCCAGCATCTTGGCCGATTCGAGGAACTGGATGAAACCGACCACCGCGGTGCCCAGGCGATCCATCTCGGATGCCGCATAGATGCGGATGCCGTCGGAAAACGCAAGCTGCGGCGGCCGGCCGCCGAATTCGTTGGTACTGTCGGCCAGGTCGGTCAGCCAGCCGAGCGCCTGCGAGATGTCATCCTGCTCGAAACCGGCGGCCGACAGCTTGCGCGCCAGCACTTCCGGTTCCGGGCAGGCATCGGGCCGGTAATACGTTTCGTAAAGATACACAAGTACGTCAAACATAAAGCCACTGTAGCACAAAGCCGCCGCCGGCCCGGCGGGCGCCTGCCGGAATGGGCGCTCAGCCCAGTTGCTGATAGCCGCCGCCCGGTAGGCTCTCGACCCGGCCTTGCAATTCCAGCGCCAGCAGTTCCGCCGCCACCGCCGCCACCTCCAGGCTGCAGCGCGCCGCCAGCAAATCCGGCGTCACCGGATCGAAGCCCATCGCCGCCAACAGC
>JBATWJ010000545.1:0-2932 GCA_049672545.1 Burkholderiaceae bacterium | reverse complement strand
GCCCTGGAACGAGCGGCCGCCACCAGCGGCCCGGCAACCCGGCAAACGCCGTATAACACAGCGAGACACCTACCTATGAAAATGGAAAACCCCCAGCCGATGCAGTGGCATTTCTCCGAGCGCGCGCAGCAGCTGCAAAGCTCGGCGATCCGCGACATCCTGAAGATCACCGCGCGTCCGGAAGTGATTTCCTTCGCCGGCGGCCTGCCGTCGCCAGCCGCGTTCCCGGTGGAACGGATGCGCGCCGCCTTCGACCGCGTGCTGAGCAGCCACGGCACGGTGGCGCTGCAGTACGGTCCGACCGACGGTTATGCGCCGCTGCGCGAATGGGTCGCCGATTCGCTGTCGCGGGAAGGCGCGCGCATCGTGCCGGAGCAGGTACTGATGGTGTCCGGCTCGCAGCAGGGGCTGGACCTGCTGGGCAAGGTGCTGGTCGACGAAGGCGACCGGGTGCTGGTGGAGACGCCGAGCTACCTCGGCGCGCTGCAGGCGTTCTCGGTGTACCGGCCGCAGTTCGTCTCGGTCGACAGCGACGCCGACGGCCTGCTGCCGGAAGCGGTGGCCGCGACCGGCCAAGGCGCGCGCCTGCTGTATGCGCTGCCGAATTTCCAGAATCCGACCGGCCGTACGCTGCCTTTGGCGCGGCGCCGGCAGCTGGTGGAAACCTGCGCCCGGCTCGGTCTGCCGCTGATCGAGGACGATCCGTACGGCGCCTTGAGCTATCGTGGCGAGCCGCTGCCGAAGCTGCTCGGCATGAACCCGGACGGCGTGATCCACATGGGATCGTTTTCCAAGGTGCTGACGCCCGGCATCCGGCTCGGCTACGTGGTGGCGCCGGTGCCGCTGGCGCGCAAGCTGGAGCAGGCCAAGCAGGCCGCCGACCTGCATACCGCGCAGCTGACGCAGATGGTGGTGCATGAGGTGGTGCGCGACGGCTTCCTGGAGCGCCACATCCCGACCATCCGCGCGCTGTATGCCGACCAGTGCCAGGCGATGCTGGCGGCGCTGGACGAATACTTCCCGCCCGAAGCCGAGTGGACCCGTCCCGAAGGCGGCATGTTCATCTGGGTCACGCTGCCGCCGCAGGTCGACAGCATGCACCTGCTGCAGCAGGCGATCGCGCAAAACGTCGCCTTCGTGCCGGGCGTGTCGTTCTACGCCAACCAGCCGCAACGCAATACGCTGCGGCTGAGCTTCGTGACGGTGCCGAAGGAACAGATCCGCGACGGCATCAGCCGTCTCGGCGCGCTGATCCGGGCCGCGCTCGGCTGACGCCGTCGGCGCGCCGCATCGCTCAGCGCGGCGCCGGCATCTCCATCTGTGCCGGCACGCCGGCCGCCATCTGCGCGGCCGGCGCGGCATCTGCCCACACCACACCGTCGTCCACCGCGTACAGCCGGCACGGCGTGCTGCTGTTTTTTTCGCAGTTGGCGACCGCCTCGGCCACCGGATCGTCGCCATCCTCGGCCCAGCTCCAGGCGCCACTTTCGGATACCGCGAACGCGCGCGGCAGCGTCTTGTCGAGGAAGTCCCGATAGGCTTCGCGCCCCTGGTCCTTCAGATACGGCACCGCATCGATGTCGTCAAGCACGGCATAGTCGGTCGGCGCGATCCGGTCGCCGTCGTCCAGTGCCAGTACCGGCGCGGTCGGCAGGCCGATCCGCTGCAGGAATTTCTCGGTTTCCGGCCACCAGACCTTGACCCCGTCCCAGCTGCCGCTCATGCCGTGCGCATCGTTCTTGAAGTCGCCGAAAGCCACCAGCTCGGCGTCACCGCCGGCGCTGACATAGGCGGCGTGCAGGCGCGCCGCCAGCGCCGGGCTGAAATGCCGGTCGTTGGCGCCGTAAAACCACAGGCTCGGCACCGGCGTGCGGCTGCCGAAAGCGGAGAAGGCATCGGCCAGCGAATCCTGCCACCGGCATGGGCCGCCATGCAGGCGCAGGCCGCCGGCGAAATTGATCAAGCCCTTGACGCCCGGATACGGCGCCATGCCGAACGCCAGTGTTGCCACGCCGCCGTAGGACTGGCCGGCAACCACGATGCGGCTGGCGTCGACCCAGCTCTGGCCGACCAGGTAGTCGAGTGCCGCGCGCACGTCGCGTGCCTGGGCGACGCCGTTGTCGAACATGTCGCAGTCGTATTCGAAGTAGCTGCCGCCGGAGCCGGCGAAACCCTGACGCATCGGAATCGCCACCGCGTAGCCGCGCTGCACGAATTCGCGGCTCAAGGCCAGAAAGCGCATGCGCGGCTGCCCACGCGGATCGCCGCGCTCCTTGCCGTGGTTCATTATCAAAAGCGGAAACGGGCCGGGACCGGGCGGCCGGTAGATGGTGGTCTGCAGCTGCACGCCGTCGGCCGCTGCCGGGATCATCTGCACCGTTTCCTGCAGCGGCGCGCTCGGCAGTGCGGAAGCGGCCAGTGCGCCTTGCGCGGCCAGCAGCGCACAGGCGGCGAAAAAGGCCGACAGGGCGCCGCCGCGCCGGCGGCGAGCGGAAAACGAAAAGAGGGCGGCGGAACGGTGCGGAAAGCGGAATCTCGGCATGCTTGGCGGACGGACAGGGTGAACAGGGTCGGCGCGGGGCGCCCGATTCGGCCTGCCTGCGAAACACCGCCGGAATGCGTTGCCGGGATTGACGGTTGGCAGTATTTGGCACAGGCAATCTTGCCCATCCTAAAGAACGGCTTGCGTGACATCAATATCCGTTCAGGCAACTAGCGCGAATTATTTGCCCGCGCGATGACGGCAAGGAAACGGAACGTGCAAGGAGGGAAAAACGAATTGCCGGAGAGGCAAAAAAAACGCCCGCGGCGGCGCCAGGCAGCGCCGTTGCGCGAGCGAATAGGAGAGAAGCGGGGAAGGAAAAGTTGACAGCGATGCCGCCGGGGCGGCGGCATCCGGGTCAGCGCGCGGCCGGCACGCAGCCGCCGGCGC
>JBATWJ010000544.1:0-2988 GCA_049672545.1 Burkholderiaceae bacterium | reverse complement strand
CGCCATCGATGAATCCGCTGTTCCGCCCGGCGGCGGTGGCGAAGGTCGGCAATCCCGACCAGCTCGACCGTGTGCTGCAGGTGGTGCGGCCGCTGCACGTGCTCGCCATTTGTGTGGTGGCGCTGGTTGTGCTGAGCGCCCTGATGTGGAGCCTGGCCGCCATCGCGCCGGTCAAGGTGCGGGGCCACGGTATCCTGCTGGCGGCCGACGGCGGCCTGGCTGGCGGCGCGGCGCGGGCGATCGTGTTCGTGCCGAATGACGACGGCAGGCAAGTGCGTACTGGCATGCGCGCGCAGGTGATGCCTTCCACCATCCGACTGCAGAAAGACGGCTTCATCCACGGCACGGTGGTCAAGGCGGCGCGCAGTCCCTCCCGCCGCGAAGCGCTGATGCGCCGCTTGGACAATGCGGCACTGGTCGACGAGCTGATGCGCAGCGGCGCCTCGTTCGAGATCGAAGTCGAGCTGGAAGCCGATCCGTCGTCCCCGAGCGGCTACCGCTGGTCGTCCGGCACCGGCCCCGACGTCGGCATCGACGCCGGCACCATGGCGCGCGCCAGCGTGGTGGTCGGCGAGCAGCGCGTGATTGGCCTTGCGCTGCCGGCCTTCGACCGCGTGTCGCGCTGATGGATCTGCCGTTGCTGGCCGCGATCCGTGCACGCCTGCTGCAGACCGGCGACGGCCGGTACCGTTCGCGGCGCGTCAAAACTCCCACCATCCGGCAGATGGAAGCGCTGGAATGCGGTGCCGCCGCGCTGGCGATGGTGCTGGCGCATCATGGCCGCTGGGTGCCGATGGAGGAATTGCGTGTGCTGTGCGGCATCTCGCGCGACGGCAGCAAGGCGCTGAACCTGGTCAAGGCGGCACGCACGCTCGGCTTCGACGCCCGCGGCATGCGGCTGGAACCGCAGGGCCTGGCCGACATTCCGCTGCCGGCGATCCTGTTCGTCGACATGAACCATTTCGTGGTGCTCGAAGGCACCAGTCCCGGCTGGTTCGACATCAACGACCCGGGTGGCGGCCGGCGCCGGATCTCTGCCGCTGAATTCGACGGCATGTTTTCCGGCATCGCGCTGGTGTTCGAGAAAACCGCGGCATTCCAGCCCGGCGGGCAGCCGCACCGGGTGCTGCCGGCGCTGGCCGAACTGGTGCGCGGTTCGCTGGCGCCGCTGCTGCTGGCAGCGTTCGCCGGCATGCTGATGGTCGGCATCATGATGGTGGTGCCTGCCTTCAGCCGCGTGTTCATCGATTACGTGATGATCGAGCGCTTGGACGACTGGCTGCCACCGCTGTTGACGGCGATGGCGGTCACCGCGCCGGCGCTGGCGCTGATCGCCTGGCTGCGGCTGCAGCTGGTCAACCGTCTGCATGCCAAGCTCGGGCTGGTGCTCAGCGGCCGGCTGGTATGGCATGTGCTGCGTCTGCCGGTCGCCTTCTTCACGCAGCGCCACGCCGGCATGATCAGCGCCCGCATTCCACTGGCGGAGCAGATCGCCGAGCTGGCGTCGCGGCGGCTGGCGCAGCTGGCGGTCGGTTTCACCACGCTGGTGTTTTTCAGCGCGCTGATGCTGCAGTACCACGTCGGGCTGACGCTGGCCTGTCTGCTGCTGGCCGCCGTCAATGCGCTGGCGTTCGCCTGGCTGCGGCAGCGGCTGGACGAATCGTCGGAAAGCGTATCGCTGCAGGCGATGAAGATGGACGGCAAGCTGATGCAGGGTTTGCAGACGATCGAGACTCTGAAGGCGACCGGCGCCGACGACCTGTTCTTTTCCCATTGGTCCGGCCTGCAGACGCTGTACGTCAATGCGCAGCAGCGCAGTGCCCACCTGCGCGCGCTGGCCGGGGCGCTGCCGGTGCTGACCGGCGCGCTGACCTCGGCGCTGCTGCTGTCGCTGGGCGGGCTGCTGGTCATCGACGACGCGTTGACGGTCGGCATGCTGGTGGCCTTCGCCATCATCCTGGCCGGCTTCGCGGCGCCGACGCGGGAGTTGATGGCGATCGCCGCCGCCGTGCGCGATGCGCAAGGTGCGCTGGCGCAGATCGACGACACGCTGCGGCACCGGATCGCCCCCGAATTCCGGTCGGCCGCGCCGGATGATGTCGGCGATCGCCGGCTGCAGCTGTCCGGGTGTCTCAGCCTGCGCGGCGTGACCTTTGGCTATGCGCCGCTGGATCCGCCGCTGATCGAAAACTTCGACCTCGACATGGCGCCCGGCAGCCGGGTCGCGCTGGTCGGCGCGTCCGGCAGCGGCAAGTCGACCCTCGGCCGGCTGGTGTCCGGCATGCTGGAACCGTGGTCCGGCGCCGTGCTGTTCGACGGCGAACCGGCCGCGCAGCTGCCGCGCGGCGTGGTGCGCAATTCGCTGGCGGTGGTCGACCAGGACATCGCGCTGTTCGAGGGGACGCTGCGCGACAACATCACGCTGTGGGACGATTCGATGCCGCACGAGCGAGTAGTACAGGCGGCCAAGGATGCGCTGATCCACGACGACATCATGAGCCGCGGCGGCGGCTATGACGGCCAGGTCGAGGAAGGCGGCCGCAACTTCAGCGGCGGACAGCGTCAGCGGCTGGAAATCGCGCGCGCGCTGGTCGGCAATCCGAGCCTCCTGGTACTGGACGAAGCCACCAGCGCGCTCGACACCGTCACCGAAAAGGCGATCGTCGACAACCTGCGGCGGCGCGGCTGCAGCTGCCTGATCATCGCCCATCGCCTGTCGACTATCCGCGACTGCGATGAAATCGTCGTCGTCGAGCGCGGCCGGATCGTCGAGCGCGGCACCCACGAACAACTGATGCAGCAGGATGGCCCGTATCGTGCCCTCATCGAAACCTGAGTCCGCCACCCTTGGACCGGCGCTGGCCGCCCTGCTCGACGCCGCCGGCGAGCGCCTGACGGTCGGCGGCAACACGCCGTTGCTGATGGACGATCCGGCCGCCGCCTGGTGGCTGGAATGCGGCGGGGTCGAACTGTTCATCGTCGATGTTG
>JBATWJ010000543.1:0-1967 GCA_049672545.1 Burkholderiaceae bacterium | reverse complement strand
CCACCAATGCGCGCAACTTCGCCGGCCTGAACTTCGACGAGGCGGCGGTCGACGAAGGCATCCGCTATGCGCGCGAGCGCCGCCGCAAGGTGCTCTTGGCGCTGAACACCTATCCGCAACCGGCCGGCTGGCGGCTGTGGCGGGAAGCGGTCGACCGCGCCGCCGGTGCCGGCATCGACGCGGTGATCCTGGCCGATCCCGGGCTGATGCGCTATGCCGCCGACACGCATCCGCAGCTGCGGCTGCACCTGTCGGTGCAGGGCTCGGCGACCAACTACGAAGCGATCAATTTCTACCGCCGCCACTTCGGCGTCGCGCGCGCGGTGCTGCCGCGCGTGCTGTCGCTGGCGCAGGTCGAGCAGGTGACGGCCAAGGCCGAGGTCGAGATCGAGGTGTTCGGTTTCGGCAGTCTGTGCGTGATGGTCGAGGGCCGCTGCGCGCTGTCGTCGTACGCCACCGGCGAATCGCCGAATACGCACGGCGTCTGCTCGCCGGCCAAGGCGGTGCGCTGGCAGCAGACGCCGGCCGGGCTGGAGTCGCGCCTGAACGGCGTGTTGATCGACCGCTACGCCGACGGCGAGAACGCCGGCTATCCGACGCTGTGCAAGGGCCGCTTCGACGCCGGCGGCGAGCGCAACTACTACGCGATCGAGGAGCCGACCAGCCTGAACACGCTGGAGCTGCTGCCGCAGCTGCTGAAGATGGGCGTGAAGGCGATCAAGATCGAGGGCCGCCAGCGCAGCCCGGCCTACGTCGCGCAGGTCACGCGCGTCTGGCGCGAGGCGATCGACAACTGCCGGTCGGCGGCGCAACGCTATTCGATCAAGCCGGCCTGGCGCGCCGCGCTCGACAAGGTGGCGGAAGGGCAGCAGCACACGCTGGGCGCCTACCACCGGCCGTGGAAATGACATCGATGCCGACAACGCGGGAGGCGACGTGAAACTGGCCCTGGGCCCCTTGCAGTACTACTGGCCGCGCGACACCGTGCTCGGCTTCTACCGCGAGATGGCGGCGACGCCGCTGGACGTGGTGTATCTGGGCGAAGCGGTCTGCTCGCGCCGCCACGAACTCCGTCTGGCCGACTGGCTGGAACTGGGCGAGATGCTGGCCGCGGCCGGCAAGGAAGTGCTGCTGTCGACCCAGGTGCTGATCGAATCCGGCTCCGACCTCGCCACGCTGCGCCGCATCGCCGGCAACGGCCGTTTCCTGGTCGAAGCCAACGACATGGGCGCGGTGCACTGCCTGGAAGGGCAGCCGTTCGTCGCCGGCCCCTGGCTGAACGTGTACAGCGCGCCGACCCTGGAACTGCTGGCGCAATTGGGCGCGACGCGCTGGGTGATGCCGCTGGAAATGGGGCGCGAGGGGCTGGCGCAGCTGCAATCCGAGCGCCCGGCCGGCATCGATACCGAAGTGTTCGCCTACGGCCGCATGCCTCTGGCGTTTTCGGCGCGTTGCTTCGCCGCCCGCCACCACGACCTGCCGAAGGACGACTGCCGGTTCGTCTGCCTGAAGTATCCGGACGGCCTGCTGATGGAAACCCGCGAAGGGCAGCCGTTCCTGACGCTGAACGGCATCCAGACGCAGTCGGCGCTGGTGTACAGCCTGATCGATCAGCTGGACGCGATGCGCGCGCTGGGCGTCGACGTGGCGCGCATTTCGCCGCAGTCGCAGCATACGGCCGAGGTGGTCGCGCTGTTCCGCGCGGTGCTGGACGGCACGTTGGAGGCGGCCGAAGCGCAGGCCCGGCTCTTGCCGCTGATGCCGGCCGCGCCCTGCAACGGCTACTGGCACGGCAAGCCGGGACTGGAGCAGTGGGCGGCATGAACGATTTCAACGCGCGGAGGGACATCGTGGACACCACACTGGCGCCAGGCCCGGCTTCCCATCGGCTGCCGGTGCCGCTTGGGCGGTGGCTGGCGCGGCTGCCGGCCTATCCGGGTTCGCTGCTGTTCACGGCGGCGCTGAAC
>JBATWJ010000542.1:0-15175 GCA_049672545.1 Burkholderiaceae bacterium | reverse complement strand
CCGGAGCCGCAGCCGCCGAGAGCCAGCAATGCTGCCAGCAGCGCCGGCGCGGCGTGGCGCTTCAAGCGCCGGGTGGACGGATGGCGCTCGCGAGCGTCGATCTGCTTGCTCATAATTTCCCCTGATGGTGATGCGAATGGCGGGCGATGCCCGGGGGACGCGGCGTCCCGGCCTCTTCCCGGGTGATTGGCAAGCGGCCGTGGAACGACTCGGGTCGGATGTTCAGGCGGGGAAAGGATGCAGGCAGATCATATTGAATCGTGGCAATAAAGCCAAGAATTTTGCGGTTACAAATGCAACATGCGGCGGCATGGATTTGTCAATTGGAGATCTTCGGGGACAGGCGACCGGCTCGTCCCGGCATCCGCCGAGCCGCCACCAACAGCCCGCCGCCCAGCATACTCCCTCATACCAATCCATATACTGCAGGAAATACGCGCGGAACTCGAAGATACTCCCTACACGAAGAGAAAACGGGACTTTTGCCCGTTGCCACGCGGCGGGAGCACAGCACGGTTACCGATGCAAAACGCCGCGCCCGGCCGCCTAGACCGCCATGTAGCGGCCCGGCCGGTGATTCAGCGCGATCACCAGGTTCAGCGCGACCGCGCCCAGAATCGACGCCAGCAGCGCGGTGATGTCGACCAGCAGCAGCGAGGCCAGCACGATCGCCACGTCGACCGCCATCTGCAGGCGGCCGGCGCGCCAGCCGTGGCGATCCTGCAGATACAGCGCCAGGATGTTGACGCCGCCGAGGCTGGCGCGGTGCCGGAACAGAATCAGGAAGCCGGCGCCCATCAGCGAACCGCCGATCACGGCGACGTAGAACGGCGCCAGCGGACTGAACTGCACGAACTGCGGATGCAGGCCGGAGAACAGCGCCACCAGCCCGACCGCGCAAAAGGTCTTGAGCGTGAACTGCCGCCCCATGCGCCGCCACGCCAGCAGGTAGAACGGCAGGTTGAGCACGAAAAAGACCGGCCCGAAGGCAATCCCGCTGGCATAGTGGATCAGGAACGCGAGGCCGGCGGTGCCGCCGGTCAACAGTCCGGCCTGGTTGAACATGGCGATCCCGAACGACACGAACAGCGCGCCGATCAGGATCGCCAGCACGTCCTCGGCCAGCGTATGGCGTGGCGGCGGGACCGGATCGGACATGGCGGCGCGCGGCACGGGCGGCATGGATTGCGCCCGTCTCCGCCTCAGGCCAGCTCTTCGAGCCGGATGCGGGTGACCTTGCCGAGCACGGTCGGCAGCTGCTCGATGCGCCCGATCGCGGCGTCGATGTGCTTTTCGTGGGTCTGGTGGGTCAGCATGATGATGTCGGTCTGCGACTCGCCCTCGGCCGGCTCCTTCTGCAGCATCGCATCGATCGAGATGGTGGCGTCGGCCAGGATGCGTGTCAGGTCCGCCAGCACGCCGGTTTCGTCGGCGACGTGGACGCGCAGGTAGTAGCTGGTGGCGACTTCGGCCATCGGCAGGATCGGCGTGTCGGCCATCGCGTGCGGCTGGAACGCCAGGAACGGCACCCGGTGCTCGGGGTCGGCGGTGGCCAGGCGCGTGATGTCGACCAGGTCGGCGATCACCGCCGAGCCGGTCGGCTCGGCGCCGGCGCCCTTGCCGTAGTACAGCGTGGCGCCGACCGCGTCGCCCTGCACCAGCACCGCGTTCATCGCGCCTTCGACGTTGGCCAGAAGGCGCCGGGCCGGGATCAGCGTCGGATGCACGCGCAGTTCGATGCCGCCGGCGGTGCGGCGCGTGATGCCGAGCAGCTTGATGCGGTAGCCGAGCTGTTCGGCGTAGCGGATGTCGGCCGCCTGCAGCTTGGTGATGCCTTCGACGTGCGCGCGCTCGAACTGCACCGGCACGCCGAATGCGATCGAGGCCATGATGGTCAGCTTATGGGCGGCATCCACCCCTTCGATGTCGAAGGTCGGGTCGGCTTCGGCGTAGCCGAGGCGCTGCGCCTCCTTCAGCACGACGTCGAAGTCCAGGCCCTTGTCGCGCATTTCGGACAGGATGAAGTTGGTGGTGCCGTTGATGATGCCGGCGATCCATTCGATGCGGTTGGCGGTCAGCCCTTCGCGCAGCGCCTTGATGATCGGGATGCCGCCGGCGACCGCGGCCTCGAACGCCACCATCACGCCCTTTTCCTGCGCCGCCTGGAAGATTTCATTGCCGTGCATCGCGATCAGCGCCTTGTTGGCGGTCACCACGTGCTTGCCGTTGGCGATCGCCCGCATCACCAGCGTACGCGCCACGCCGTAGCCGCCGATCAGCTCGATGACGATGTCGATCTCCGGGTTGTCGACCACCAGCGCGGCGTCGTTCACCACCTGGCAGCGGCCGCCGGCCAGCGCGTTCGCACGTTGCGTGTCCAGATCGGCAACCATCACGATCTCGATCGCGCGGCCGGCGCGGCGCATGATCTCCTCCTGGTTGCGTTGCAACACCTCGAACGTGCCGGCACCGACGGTGCCCGCGCCCAGCAAACCCACTTTGATCGATTTCATATGCCTTCTTTTCTTGTCCACTGAAGATGTACCGTCTGCAACTTCGGCCGTTGCCACGGCATGAAAACCCTACGTCCCCGCGCCGGCGGGAACGGCGGGCAAGGTCGGCGCCGGATCAGGCCGTCTTGTGGCGCCGGCGGTAGCCGTCGAGGAAGCGCGCGATGCGTCCCATCGATTCGACCAGGTCGTCGGTATTCGGCAGGAACACCACGCGGAAGTGGTCCGGCGCCGGGTAGTTGAAGCCGGTGCCCTGCACGATCAGCACCTTTTCCTCGGCCAGCAGCTGGTAGGCGAACTGCTGGTCGTCGGTGATCGGATAGACCGCAGGGTCCAGCCGCGGGAACATGTACAGCGCCGACTTCGGCTTGACGCAGGTGACGCCGGGGATATCGGTCAAGAGCTTGTGCGCGAGGTCGCGCTGGCGCGCCAGCCGGCCGCCGGGCGCGACCAGGTCGTCGATGCTCTGGTAGCCGCCGAGCGCGGTCTGGATCGCATACTGCCCGGGCGCGTTGGCGCACATCCGCATCGAGGTCAGCATGTTCAGGCCCTGGATATAGTCCTTCGCATGCTTCTTTTCGCCGGACACCACCATCCAGCCGGCGCGGTAACCGCAGGAGCGGTAGTTCTTCGACAGGCCGTTGACCGTGATGAACAGCACGTCGTCGGCCAGCGAAGCGATCGACGTGTGGGTAGCGCCGTCGTAGAGAATCTTGTCGTAGATTTCATCGGCGAACACGATCAGCTGGTGCTGGCGCGCGACTTCGACGATTTCCTTCAGCACATCGACCGAGTACAGCGCGCCGGTCGGATTGTTCGGATTGATGACGACGATGGCGCGGGTATTGGAAGTAATCTTCCTCCGGATGTCGTCGATGTCGGGCAGCCAGCCGGCCTGCTCGTCGCACATGTAGTGCACCGGATTGCCGCCGGACAGGCTGGTTGCCGCGGTCCACAGCGGATAGTCGGGCGCCGGCACCAGCACCTCGTCGCCGCTGTTCAGCAACGCATTCATCGACAGCATGATCAGCTCGGAAGCGCCGTTGCCGAGGTAGATGTCGTCGATGGTGACACCGGCGATGTTCTTTTGCTGGGTGTAGTGCATCACCGACTTGCGCGGTGCGAACAGGCCCTTGGAATCGGTGTAGGGCGACGCCGCCTGCATGTTGCGGATCATGTCCTGCACAATTTCATCAGGGGCATCGAAGCCGAAGGCGCCGACGTTGCCGATGTTCAGCTTGATGATCTTGTGGCCCTCTTCTTCCATTTGCTTGGCCTTGTCCAGCACCGGGCCGCGGATGTCGTAGCAGACGTCCGCCAGTTTTTTGGATTTATGAATCGATCGCACAGATGCCCTCATGGTTGGATGCACAACGAATTACGCCACTGGCGGCAGCGCCAAAACCGGAGGGAAATTCGAATGCCGCGAAGGCCCGCCCGGGTTCGGCGGTCGGGCAAATGACGGTTCCGGCGCGCCCGGCACACGATTATGCTGCACTGCCAGAATCGGTCATTCTGCCGAAAGCAGGCGCTTTTATCAATGGCCGCGGCCGGTTTTAAACGGAAAACGCTACAATGCAGCACTTGCCTTCTACCATCGAAAATTCACCGGCGTTCGCGTCGACCGGAGGATTGCCGGACCATGAAACTGCATGCCACTTCCACTCAGCAGTACCAGACCGTGACCGCCTACGACGATGCCGGCGTCGAGATCAATGCGGTGCGCTTCACTGGCAGCCTGCTGGTGCTGCCGGAAACGCCGCCGGCGATCTGGCCGGTGACCTCGTTCGGCGCTTTGGCGCCGGAGCATTTCGCGCAGATCGAAGCCACCGTGCCCGACGTGGTGATCCTCGGCACCGGCGCGCGCCAGCAATTCGTCCACCCGCGGCTGACGGCGGCATTGACCGCGCGCCGGGTCGGCGTCGAATGCATGGACAACAAGGCCGCCTGCCGCACCTATAACATCCTGATGGCGGAGGGCCGCAAGGTGGCCCTGGCGCTGATCATCGAACTTCCTTCTTCATCGACCCCACCCTCTTCCCAGAAAGGCGCCGACCCCGGACATGCGTGAACTGCACACTTCCAAACCGTTCGTCTGGGGCTTGCTCGTTGTCTTTCTCTTCATATGGTTCTATGCGCTCGGCGCCCGCACGCTGGTGCCGACCGATGAGGGCCGCTACGCCGAAATGGCGCGCGAAATGGTCGCCACCGGCGACTGGATCACGCCGCGCCTGAACGCGATCAAGTATTTCGAGAAGCCGCCGCTGCAGAACTGGATGAACGCGCTGACCTTCGAGCTGTTCGGCCTCGGCGAATGGCAGGCGCGGCTGTGGACCGGGCTGTGCGGGCTGCTCGGCGTGTTTTTGGCCGGTTATGCCGGACGCCGGCTGTTCGGCCCGCGGGTCGGCTTCAACGCCGCGCTGGTGCTCGGCTCGGCCGCGTTCTGGATGGCGCTGGCGCACATCAACACGCTCGACATGGGACTGGCCGGCATGATGGCGCTGGCGCTGTGCGGGCTGCTGCTGGGGCAGAATCCGGCGGCATCGAACGGCGAGCGGCGCTGGTGGATGCTGGCCTGCTGGGCCGGGATGGCGCTGGCGGTGATGTCCAAGGGCTTGATCGGCGTCGTGCTGCCGGGCGCTGTGCTGGTGCTGTATACGCTGTTTGCGCGCGACTGGTCGATCTGGAAACGGCTCCATCTTGTGCCCGGCGTGCTGCTGTTCCTGGCAATCACGGTGCCGTGGTTCGTGCTGGTATCGATGCGCAATCCGGAATTCCTGCAGTTTTTCTTCATCCACGAGCACTTCCAGCGCTTCACCAGCAAGATCCACCATCGCGCCGGGCCGTGGTACTACTTCATCCCGATCCTGTTGCTCGGCATCCTGCCGTGGCTCGGCATGCTGGCGCAAAGCCTGTGGCAAGGGCGGCGCGATGCGCAAGCCACCGGCTTTCAGCCGAAGAAGCTGCTGCTGACCTGGTCGGTGTTCATCTTCATCTTCTTCAGCGTGTCCGGCTCCAAGCTGCCGTCCTACATCCTGCCGATCTTCCCGGCGCTGGCGCTGTTGATCGCCTGCTACCTCGAGCAGGTATCGGCGCGCACGGTCCAGGCGTCGGCGGCGATCCTGGTGGTCGCCGGCATCGGCGGGCTGGCGACCATGCATCTGATTCCGGGCCTGACCGACATCGCGTTCGAAGTGCCGATCTACGCTGCCTATGTGCCGTGGGTCGGCGCCGCCAGCGCGCTCGGTGTGGCCGGCGGCCTGGCCGCGATCTGGCTGGCGGTGCGCCGCATGGACTGGGCGCTGGTGACGCTGGCCGCCACCGGCTATTTGTCAGCGCAGCTGCTGATGCTGGGCCACGATCCGCTCGGCCGCTACGCCGCCGGCATCGACTTGATACCGGCGATCGAGGCCGAACTGACGCCGGAGACGCCGATCTACGCGGTCGGCCGCTACACGCAGACGCTGCCGTTCTACCTGCGCCGCACCATGATCCTGGTCGACCACCCCGACGAGCTGGAATTCGGCCTCAAGCAGGAACCGCATCTGTGGATCCCGACGCGCGCGGCATTCGTCGAAAAGTGGAATGCGGACCTGGCCGCCGGCAAGAAGTCGCTGGCGATCCTGAACCCCGACCGCTTGCCGGACCTGGAGCGGCTCGGCATGAAGCTGCGCGTGATTGCCTCCGACCCGCGGCGCATCGTCGTCGTCACGCCCTGAACGACAGGCAGAGCATGAACCTGACCACCTTCGGCTTCATCTTCGCCGGCATCTGCCTGAACGCGGTCGCACAGCTGTTGCTGAAGGCTGGCACCAACGCCGTTGGCGCCATCCACCTGACGGCCGACAACTGGTTCGGCACCGGCATCAAGCTGGCGACCCAGCTGCCGATCCTGGGCGGCCTGTCCTGCTACGTGATTTCGGTGCTGGTGTGGATCATCGGCCTGTCGCGGGTCGACGTGACGATCGCCTATCCGATGCTGTCGCTCGGCTACCTCATCAACGCCGTCGGCGCCTGGTACTTCCTGGGCGAGGCGGTGTCGGCCCAGCGGCTGCTGGCGATCGCCATCATCATCGTCGGCGTCGCGCTGCTGGCGCGCAGCTGACCAGGAGTATCTGTTCAAAACGTCCGTTTTGCGCCCGGATCAGGGCATCCCTATAAGGAGTATATCCGCATGACTGCCGATTTCCTGCCGTTTTCCAAACCCGTGATCGATGAAGCGACGATCGCCGCCGTGGCCGAAGTGCTGCGTTCCGGCTGGATCACCAGCGGCCCGAAGGTGCAGGCATTCGAGGCGGCGCTGTCCGAGTATTTCGGCGGGCGGCCGGTGCGCACCTACAATTCCGGCACCTGCACGATGGAGATCGCGCTGCGCATCGCCGGCATCGGCCCCGGCGACGAAGTGATCACCACGCCGATTTCCTGGGTCGCCACCTCCAACGTCATCATCGAGGTCGGGGCGACGCCGGTGTTCGCCGATATCGATCCGGTCACCCGCAACATCGACCTCGATGCGGTCGAGGCCGCGATCACGCCGCGCACGCGGGCCATCATCCCGGTCTATCTGTCCGGCCTGCCGGTCGACATGGACCGGCTGTACGCGATTGCCGCCAAGCACAAGCTGCGGGTGATCGAGGATGCGGCGCAGGCGCTCGGCTCGACCTGGCAGGGCCGCCGCATCGGCTCCTTCGGCGACTTCGCCTCGTTCAGTTTCCAGGCCACCAAGAACGTCACCTCGTCCGAAGGCGGCTGCCTGGTGCTGAACAATGCCGAGGAAGCGCGTCTGGCGGAAAAATACCGGCTGCAGGGCGTCACCCGCAGCGGCTTCGACGGCATCGACGTCGACGTGCTGGGCGGCAAGTACAACATGACCGATGTTGCCGCCGCCATCGGTCTCGGCCAGTTCGCGCAGATCGACGCCATCACCGCGCGCCGCAAGGAGCTCGCCAAGCACTACTTCACCACCTTCGGCCGCAGCTTCGAACACGACAGCGGCGCCCAGTTGCCGGTCGCCAACCTGGAAAACTCCAACTGGCACCTGTACCAGATCGTGCTGCCGGACACCATCACGCGCGCCGAATTCATGGAGCGGATGCAGCAGCAACACATCGGCATCGGCTACCACTACGCGCCGATCCACCTGTTTTCGCTGTACCGCGCGCGCGGCTTCAAGGAAGGCATGTTCCCGGTGGCGGAACGGGTCGGCCGGCGCATCGTGTCGTTGCCGATGTTCAACAGCATTGGCGAACAGGATATCGAGCGTGTTGTCGGCGCGGTAAAATCCGTGCTTTGCCGATAACAGCCGCAGATGCGCCGGACCGCTTTAGCACCGTCCGCATCCGCCAGAATCCGCCCAAAACGCGCAAGGCACCCGCCTGATGAAACCAGAACTCTCCGTCGTCATCCCGGTATACAACGAGCAGGCCGGCCTGGCCAAGCTGTTCGAACGGCTTTACCCGGCGCTCGACGCGCTCGGCTTCAGCTACGAAATCATCTTCGTCAACGACGGTAGCCGCGACGAGTCGGCCAACATCCTGGCCGATCAGTTCCGCCGCCGGCCGGACGTGACGCGGGTGGTGCTGTTCAACGGCAACTACGGCCAGCACATGGCGATCCTGGCCGGCTTCGAAGCCACCCGCGGCAACGTCGTGGTAACGCTGGACGCCGACCTGCAGAACCCGCCGGAAGAAATCGGCAAGCTGGTCGCCAAGTTCCGCGAAGGCTACGACTACGTCGGTTCGATCCGGCGCGAGCGGCAGGATTCGGCCTGGCGCACGCACGCGTCGCGCGCGATGAACCGGCTGCGCGAAACCATCACCCACATCAAGATGACCGATCAGGGGAACATGCTGCGCGCCTACGGCCGCAACGTGATCGATCTGATCAACCAGTGCCGCGAAGTCAACACCTTCGTGCCGGCGCTGGCGTATACCTTCGCCCGGCGCCCGACCGAGATCGTGGTCGAGCACGAGGAGCGCGCCGCCGGCCAGTCCAAGTATTCGCTGTACAGCCTGATCCGCCTCAACTTCGACCTGGTGACCGGCTTTTCCCTGGTCCCGCTGCAGCTGTTTTCTCTGCTCGGCATCGCACTGTCGTTCGTGTCGGCGGCATTGTTCGTGCTGCTCCTGATCCGCCGCTTCATCTTCGGCGCCGAGGTCGAGGGCGTCTTCACGCTGTTCGCCTTCAACTTCTTCCTGATGGGCGTGCTGCTGTTCGGCATCGGCCTGGTCGGCGAATACGTCGGCCGCATCCACCAGCAGGTGCGCGCCCGTCCGCGCTACGTGGTGCAGACCACCCTGGAGCAGCGCGAGCAGCCGGCGCTGGCCGACGCCTCCGGCGTGAACGACGACTCCGCCGACCGCCACGAACGGCGCGCGGTGACGCGCGAGCCATGAGCGCCGCCGGCAACCGGGCGGTCGTCTTCGCCTACCACAACGTCGGCGTGCGCTGCCTGAAGGTGCTGCTGGCGCGCGGCGTCGAGGTGGCGCTGGTGGTCACGCACGAAGACAACCCGGCCGAGACCATCTGGTTCGAATCGGTCGCCGCGCTGTGCCGCGAGCACGGCATCCCGGCCATCACGCCGGCCGACCCGAAATCGCCGGAACTGCTGGCGGCGGTGCAGGCGGTGCGGCCCGATTTCGTCTTCAGCTTCTACTACCGCCACATGCTGCCGGCGGCGCTGCTGGCGACCGCGCCGCGCGGCGCCTACAACATGCACGGCTCGCTGCTGCCGAAGTACCGTGGCCGGGTGCCGATCAACTGGGCGGTACTGCATGGCGAAACCGAAACCGGCGCCACGCTGCACGAAATGGCGGCCAAGCCGGACGCCGGCACCATCCTGGCGCAAAGCGCAGTACCGATCCTGCCCGACGACACCGCGTACGAAGTATTCGGCAAGGTGACGGTGGCGGCCGAGCAGGCGCTGTGGAACGTGCTGCCGGCGCTGTTGGCCGGACATCCGCCGCAGTTGCCGAACAATCTGGCGCAGGGCAGCTATTTCGGCGGCCGCAAGCCGGAAGACGGCCGCATCGACTGGAACCAGCCGGCGCAGGCGATCTACAACCTGCACCGGGCGGTGGCGCCGCCCTACCCCGGCGCCTTCACCGAACTGGGCGGCCACACCTGGACCATCGTCCGCGCACGGCTGGCGCGGCAGACCTATCCCGATTTGCCGCCCGGGCTGGCGGTGGTGGATAATCGCGTGCTTGGCGTCGGCACCGACGGCCGCGCGCTGGACATCGACGAAATGCGCGTCGACGGCCAAGCGGCGACGCCGGCGCAGCTGCGGCAAGCCCTGACGGCGGCGCGCCATTCTCTTTCCTAACCAAGAATTCCCATGAAAAAAGTCCTCATCCTCGGCGTCAACGGCTTCATCGGCCACCACCTGTCCAAGCGCATCCTCGAGACCACCGACTGGCATGTGTACGGTATGGACATGATGACCGACCGCATCACTGACGTGCTGGAAAATCCCGCATACAAGTCGCGTATGCACTTCTTCGAAGGCGACATCACGATCAACAAGGAATGGGTCGAATACCACGTCAAGAAGTGCGACGTGATCCTGCCGCTGGTAGCGATCGCCACGCCGTCGACCTACGTCAAGCAGCCGCTGCGCGTGTTCGAGCTGGATTTCGAGGCCAACCTGCCGATCGTGCGCTCGGCCGCCAAGTACGGCAAGCACCTGGTGTTCCCGTCCACCTCCGAGGTGTACGGCATGTGCCACGACGAGGAATTCGACCCGGAGGAATCGGAACTGATCTGCGGCCCGATCAACAAACCGCGCTGGATCTATTCCTGTGCCAAGCAGCTGATGGACCGCGTGATCTGGGGCTATGGCATGGAAGGCCTGAACTTCACGCTGTTCCGCCCGTTCAACTGGATCGGCGCCGGCCTCGATTCGATTCATACCCCGAAGGAAGGCAGCTCGCGCGTGGTCACGCAATTCTTCGGCCACATCGTGCGCGGCGAAAACATCTCTCTGGTCGACGGCGGCCAGCAGAAACGCGCCTTCACCTATATCGGCGACGGCATCGACGCGCTGATGAAGATCATCGCCAACAAGGATGGCATCGCCAGCGGCAAGATCTACAACATCGGCAATCCGACCAACAACTATTCGATCCGCGACCTCGCCGACATGATGCTGAAACTGGCCGCCGAGTATCCGGAATACGCCGAATCGGCCAAGAAGGTGCGGCTGGTCGAAACCACGTCCGCCGCCTACTACGGCAAGGGCTACCAGGACGTGCAGAACCGGGTGCCGAAGATCGCCAACACCTGCGCCGAACTGGAATGGCAGCCGACCACTTCGATGGCCGATACGCTGCGCAACATCTTCGACGCCTATCGCGGCCAGGTGGCCGCGGCCGAAGCGCTGATGGATTGAGCGCGTGCCGCTGCTGACCTTAAAGATCGACGCCGACACCTACCGCGGCACGCGCGAAGGCGTACCGAACCTGGTCCGCATGCTGGCGCGGCACGAGGCCCGTGCCACCTTCCTGTTCTCGCTCGGGCCCGACCATACCGGCTGGGCGCTGCGCCAGATCTTCCGGCCCGGCTTTTTCGGCAAGGTATCGCGCACCTCGGTGGTCGAGCATTACGGCCTGAAGACGCTGATGTACGGCGTGCTGCTGCCGGCACCCGACATCGGCAAGACCTGCGCCGCGCAGATGCGCGCGGTGCGCGACGCCGGCTTCGAATGCGGCATCCATACCTGGGATCACCGCGTCTGGCAAGACAATGTCCAGCACAAGGACGCCGCCTGGACGCAGCAGGTCATGCAGAGGTCCTTCGAGCGCTTCACCGATATCTTCGGCACCGCGCCGGCCACCCATGGCGCCGCCGGCTGGCAGATGAACCGCCATGCGCTGGAGCGGCTGGATGCGCTCGGCATCGCCTACGCGTCGGACGGCCGCGCGTCGCTGACCGACAGCGGCGCGCTGGCCGATACCGCCGCCGGCCCGCACCGGCTGCGGATCGACGGCCGCGCACTCGATTGCATCCAGTTGCCGACCACGCTGCCGACGCTGGACGAACTGCTCGGCCGCAGCGTCGGCGGCCGGCTGGTGACGCCCGCCAACGCCGCCGATCTGCTGCTGGAGTTGACCGCACCGCCGCGCGATCATGTATTCACGCTGCACGCCGAGCTTGAAGGGCAAAAACTCGCCCCCATCTTCGAACGGTTGCTGCGCGGCTGGCGCGCCCAAGGTTATGAATTTGCGTCGATGGCCGATCATTACCAGCGGGTGCGCGCCACCGAACTACCGGTAGTACCGCTGCATTTCGGCGAAGTCCCGGGCCGCTCGGGTAGCTTGCTGCTGCAGTGACCCGCCGGTCCCCAGACCGCCCCTGAATCCCAACGCACCGGAGAATGCCGTGGTAGAAAACTTGCCGCAGTTGAACGACATCGTCCCCGATTTTTCCGCTCCGATGACCAGCGGCAAGACCTTCGAATTGGCCGCTTACCGGGGCCAGACCCTGGTTCTGTATTTCTATCCGAAGGACAATACGCCAGGCTGCACCACCGAAGGGATCCGCTTCCGCGAGCTGTATCCGCAGTTTCGCGATGCCAACACCGAAATCGTCGGCGTCAGCCGCGACAGCCTGCGTTCGCATGAATCGTTCAAGGCCAAGCTCGACATGCCGTTCGAACTGCTGTCCGATCCCGACGAGCAGGTCTGCGAGCTGTTCGGCGTGATGAAGATGAAGATGATGTACGGACGGAAAACGCGCGGCATCGAGCGCAGCACCTTTGTGATTGACGGCCTTGGCAGATTGGTGAAAGAATGGCGTGGAGTGAAGGTGCCCGGCCACGTCGATGAAGTGCTCGAATATGTGAAGGCGATTGCGTAACCGTTGAATTCCGACAGCAGCAATCCTCCCGAGAAGCCGTTTGCGGAAAGGCCCGACGCCTTCCCAAACGGCTTTTTGTTTTTCAACCCTCCGTTTCCATCCATCCCGATTCCGGCGCCGTGCACGCTGCCGGAATCGCCTGCCGAAACGCATAACGATCGAGGTCCTTGATGCCGCTCCCGAAACTGCCGACCAAACCTGCTTCCCTGCTTTCGCCCGAGGATTACCCAGAGGCGAAAGCCGGCAAGCCGGTCACGCCGCGCATCCAGTTGCTCGAACCGGTACCGGCCCCGGAGGCCGCGCCCGTCGCCCGCCGGCAACCGGAAAAGGTGGACAAAACAGACAAAGCGGACAAGGCTCCCACGCCCGCCCCCGCCAGCGGCAAACTCGCGGCCAAACAGCCGGTTGCCGAAAGCCGCATGAAATCGAGCACCAGCCGTGCCGCCGACCGTTCCGGCCTGACCAAGCTGTTCGTGCTCGACACCAACGTGCTGATGCACGATCCGACCTCGCTGTTCCGCTTCGAGGAGCATGACGTCTACCTGCCGATGGTCACGCTGGAAGAGCTGGACAATCACAAGAAGGGCATGTCGGAAGTGGCGCGCAATGCGCGCCAGGTATCGCGCTCGCTCGACGCGCTGGTAGCCGACATTGCCGACGACGCGATCGACAACGGCATTCCGCTGGCCAAGCTCGGCAACAAGGAAGCCAAGGGAAGGCTGTTCTTCCAGACCCGTATGGAAATCGGTTCGCTGCCCGAGGGCCTGCCCGAGGGCAAGGCCGACAACCAGATCCTCGGCGTCGTGCAGGCGCTGGAGCGGCAGTGGCCGGGGCGCGCAGTGGTGCTGGTGTCGAAGGACATCAACATGCGCATCAAGGCGCGCGCGCTGGGCCTGCCGGCCGAGGAGTATTTCAACGACCACGTGCTGGAAGACACCGACCTGCTGTATTCCGGCATTCTGCAACTGCCGGACGACTTCTGGACCAGGCACGGCAAGGGTATGGAATCGTGGCAGGAAAACCGCCATGGCGGCGGCGCCACCTTCTATCGACTGTCCGGACCGTCGGTGCCGGCGATGCTGGTCAACCAGTTCGTGTTCACCGAGCCGCACAATGGCGAGGCGGCCTTCCTCGGCCAGGTCAAGCAGATCAACGGCAAGACCGCCGTCATCTCGACACTGCGCGACTACAGCCACGCCAAGAACAACGTCTGGGGCATCACCGCGCGCAACCGCGAGCAGAACTTTGCGCTCAACCTGCTGATGGACCCGGAGTGCGACTTCGTCACGCTGCTGGGTCAGGCCGGTACCGGCAAGACGCTGTTGGCGCTGGCGGCCGGGCTGGCGCAGGTGCTGGAATCCAAGCTCTACAACGAAATCATCGTCACCCGCCTGACCGTGCCGGTCGGCGACGACATCGGCTTTCTGCCCGGTACCGAGGAGGAAAAGATGTCGCCGTGGATGGGCGCCTTCGACGACAACCTGGAAGTGCTGAACAAGCCCGATGCCGACGCCGGCGAATGGGGCCGCGCCGCGACGCAAGACCTGATCCGCTCGCGCATCAAGGTCAAGTCGCTGAACTTCATGCGCGGGCGCACCTTCGTCAACAAGTTCCTGATCGTCGACGAGGCGCAAAACCTGACGCCGAAACAGCTGAAGACGCTGGTCACGCGCGCCGGCCCCGGCACCAAGATCGTCTGCCTCGGCAACATCGCGCAGATCGACACACCCTACCTGACCGAAGGATCGAGCGGCCTGACCTACGTGGTCGACCGCTTCAAGGGCTGGGCGCACAGCGGCCACGTGACGCTGGCGCGCGGCGAACGTTCGCGGCTGGCGGACCACGCCAGCGAAGTGCTGTAGCCGGCCCGGTCGTCCCCTGCCAAGGGCGCAAGCGCTAGCCGCTCGCGCCCTTTTTTCATGGCGGCGAGACGCCAAGACGGCGGCCCCTGCATCCGACGGCGAGTTTCTTTATAATTGCCCAGTCAATTATTATTTTGCTTGCCATGGAACCGCCCGCCGGGCTTTTTTCCTTGCATGACTACCAGGTCGAAGACAGCGTCGGCTACCTGCTGAAGCGTGCGCGCGCGATGCTGGTGGGCGCGGTCGACGACATCATGACCGCTCAGGGCCACGGCATCACCTCGGCCCAGGGCAACCTGCTGTTCATGCTTTCCACCGGCAAGTACCACAGCGCCGCCGACCTGGTGCGCGAAACCTGCATCGACGCCGCATCGATGAAGCGCATGCTGGACCGGCTGGTGGTGCGCGAGTTGATCCGGCGCGAACCGAGCGCACACGACCGTCGTCTGATCAATCTGCACCTGACCCCGGCCGGCCAGGAGTTGGCGCGCCGCATGCCGGCGGTCTACGTCGAGGCGCTGAACAAGTGCTTCGCCGGCTTTTCGGCCGAGGAAGTCGGCTTCCTGAAGAGCCTGCTGCGCAAGCTGGTGGCGAACGCCGGCGCGGACTCCCGTTAGAAATTCATTGACCAAGCAATAGAAACGGTCGTATAAATCTCCCCACCATGAAACTGACTTTTCGGCCATTAACATCGCCGGCGGCATTGCCGATTGCGCTGGGTGCCCGCATCGGCGTCGCCGGCGCGGCGCTGCTGCTGTCCGCCTGCGCCAATTTCGGCGGCATCCACAGCGACGCGCAGATGGTCCCCGCCGACCATTACGCGAGCGCCGAGTCGCTGCCGGGCGACGGCGGCGACTGGCCGCGCCAGAGCTGGGCGCGTGACCTCGGCGGCGCGGAACTGCAGGCGCTGGTGGACGAGGCGCTGCAAGGCAATCCCAATCTGCAGGC
>JBATWJ010000541.1:0-4445 GCA_049672545.1 Burkholderiaceae bacterium | reverse complement strand
GGCTGCGCCAGCCGCGCGCGCACCCGCTGCAGCACGCCGGGCGGCAGCTCCTGCGAAATCACGTCGCCGATCAGCGCCCGCGTCACTTCATGCTGCGGCTGGCGGAACACGTCCAGCACCGCGCCCTGTTCGACCACGCGGCCGGCTTCCATCACCGCCATGCGGTCGCAGATCGACTTGATCACTTCCATCTGGTGCGTGATCAGGACGATGGTCAACCCCAGTTCGCGGTTGATCCGCTGCAGCAGCTCCAGGATCGCGCGCGTGGTTTCCGGGTCCAGTGCCGAGGTCGCCTCGTCCGACAGCAGCACCTTCGGATCGTTGGCCAGCGCGCGGGCGATGCCGACGCGCTGCTTCTGGCCACCGCTGATCTGTGCCGGATAGCGGTCGCGCAGCGGCGTCAGTCCGACCAGTTCCAGCAGCGGCGCGACCTTGCGCTCGATCTCGGTCTTGGCCACGCCGGCCAATTCGAGCGGCAGTGCGACGTTGCCGTACACGGTGCGCGACGACAGCAGGTTGAAGTGCTGGAAGATCATGCCGATCTCGCGCCGCGCGCGGCGCAGTTCCTGGTCCGGCAGCGCGGTCATTTCGCGGCCGGCGATCGTGATGCGGCCCTCGCTCGGCCGGTTCAGCAGGTTCAGCGTGCGCACCAGCGTGCTCTTGCCGGCGCCGCTCCTGCCGATGATGCCGAAGATCTCGCCCTGGCGGATCGACAGCGTGACGTCGCGCACCGCATGGACCGGGCCGTTGGGACCGGCGAAGCGTTGCGATACTGACTGTATTTCGATCATGAAAATCCAAATAAAAAGGCAGCAGGCCGTCGTTTCCGGCGCGCTGCTGCCATCCAATTCCGAATGAAGGATTATACGTACATTGCATTGCAGCAATAACGACATTTTCCGGATGTAGTCATTACTGCAGGCTATATCAAAATCCGCTTTCCGTCGTGCTCCTGTGGCCACCGGTGGTGTGGGCGGCCGTCTGATGCGGAGCACAAAAAAACCCGCAAGCAAGCTTGCGGGTCGTCGTTTTCCGGCAGGCCGGAAGGGCGCCGCGCCGCTAGTGCTGCCGGCGCGGCGACGGCGAATTACATCATGCCGTCCATGCCGCCCATGCCACCCATGCCGCCCATGCCGCCCATGCCGCCGGCGGCCGGCTTGTCTTCGACGATCTCGGCCACCATGCAGTCGGTGGTCAGCATCAGCGAAGCGATCGAAGCCGCGTTCTGCAGCGCCGAGCGGGTCACCTTGGTCGGATCGAGCACGCCCATTTCGACCATGTCGCCGTAGGTGTCGTTGGCGGCGTTGTAACCGAAGTTACCCTTGCCTTCCAGCACCTTGTTGATGACGACCGACGCTTCTTCGCCGGCGTTGGTGACGATCATGCGCAGCGGCTCTTCCATCGCGCGCAGCACGATGCGGATGCCGGCTTCCTGGTCTGGGTTGTCGCCCTTGACCTGCAGGTTGGCGCGCGCACGCAGCAGTGCCACGCCGCCGCCCGGCACGATGCCTTCTTCGACGGCTGCGCGGGTCGCGTGCAGCGCGTCTTCGACGCGGGCCTTCTTTTCCTTCATTTCGACTTCGGTCGCGGCACCGACCTTGATCACCGCCACGCCGCCGGCCAGCTTGGCCACGCGTTCCTGCAGCTTTTCACGGTCGTAGTCGGAAGTCGCTTCCTCGATCTGCACGCGGATCTGCTTGACGCGCGATTCGATGTTGGCAGCCTGGCCGGCACCATCGATCAGGATCGTGTTTTCCTTGCCGACTTCGATGCGCTTGGCCTGGCCGAGGTCTTCCAGCGTGACCTTTTCCAGCGTCAGGCCGACTTCCTCGGCGATCACCTGGCCGCCGGTCAGGATCGCGATGTCTTCCAGCATCGCCTTGCGACGGTCGCCGAAGCCCGGTGCCTTGACGGCGCAGGTCTTCAGGATGCCGCGGATGTTGTTGACCACCAGCGTCGCCAGCGCTTCGCCTTCGATGTCTTCGGCGACGATCAGCAGCGGACGGCCGGCCTTGGCGACCTGTTCCAGTGCCGGCAGCAGATCACGGATGTTGGAGATTTTCTTGTCGCACAGCAGCACGAACGGGTTGTCGAGGATCGCGACCTGCTTGTCCGGGTTGTTGATGAAGTACGGCGACAGGTAGCCGCGGTCGAACTGCATGCCTTCGACGATGTCGAGTTCGTCGTTCAGCGACTTGCCGTCCTCGACGGTGATGACGCCTTCCTTGCCGACCTTTTCCATGGCTTCGGCAATGCGGTCGCCGATCGAGGTGTCGCTGTTGGCCGAGATCGAACCGACCTGTGCGATTTCCTTGGAAGTGGTGCAGGGGCGGGAGATTTTCTTCAGTTCTTCGACGGTGGCGGCGACCGCCTTGTCGATGCCGCGCTTCAGATCCATCGGGTTCATGCCGGCGGCCACCGACTTCATGCCTTCGCGCACCAGGGCCTGGGCCAGCACGGTGGCGGTGGTGGTGCCGTCGCCGGCGTTGTCGGAGGTCTTGGAAGCGACTTCCTTGACCATCTGCGCACCCATGTTTTGCAGTTTGTCCTTCAGTTCGATTTCCTTGGCCACCGAAACGCCGTCCTTGGTGACGGTCGGGGCGCCGAACGAGCGTTCCAGCACGACGTTGCGGCCCTTGGGACCGAGGGTGACCTTGACGGCGTTGGCGAGGATGTTGACGCCTTCGACCATCTTGGCGCGGGCGGCATCGCCGAATATGACTTCTTTAGCTGCCATGTTTATTGCTCCTTGAATTCGTTGGTGAGATTTCGCAATCCATGGGGACTGTCAAGTCCCGGAAAGTTGTTGCATCGCTGTCGCAACGTGCTTACGTCGCTGGATCCCGGTGTGTGCCGGGATGACGGCACTGTCTCCAAGCGCGCTGCGCGCCCTTGGACATTGCCGTCACTTCTGGACGATCGCCATGATGTCTTCTTCGCGCATCACCAGCAGTTCTTCGCCTTCCACCTTGACCGACTGGCCGGAATACTTGCCGAACAGGACGCGGTCGCCGACCTTGACGTCGAGCGGGCGGACCTTGCCGTCTTCCTGCACCTTGCCGTTGCCCACCGCCAGGATTTCGCCCTGATCCGGCTTTTCAGCCGCCGTTTCCGGCAGGACGATGCCGGACGCCGTCTTGGTTTCCTGATCGAGCCGCTTGACGATGACGCGATCGTGCAAAGGACGAAGGTTCATACAAACTCCTTTTAAAGTTCAAAAATTGAAAGGTGTTGCGGCGACCTGGTCGGCAGCATTTGGCGCCAGCCGGCAGGCAAGTTCCGCACAGAGGTTGGAAGGCCAGGGAAGAAATTGGCACTCTCCCCCAACGAGTGCTAAGTATAGGGACGGGTAGGGGTGTTTTCAAGACCGCAATGGTGAAAAATTATCGCCGGCCGCGGTCTCGCCCCGCCGGCCGGCGCAGCGCCGGCGAGAGCAGCCCGTCTGTCAGGAGCCGGGAATCGGTTCCGGACGCGAACCGCGGCGTCCCTTTGAGCAGGCGCAAATCCTAGTGGCATCGGCCAGCAGCCGCGGCCGGGTTCGCCAGCGGAGCGTCGCTCCTGCCAGGCCGACCGCCACGCCGCCGGCTAGTGGTTTGAGCGAGCGCAGGCAGGCGGAACGGCGGATAGGTCACTTCCGCACATTTTTCCCGGAATGCGACTACTATTGGGCGATTGACCGCCGGCACTGCGCATTCCGCCTGCCGCCTTTCCAGCGCAACTCACCACTCACTCATCACCAGTCCCCCCGATTGATGAAGAATCCCAGAGTTTCGCTTTCTAGTATCTTCCCCGGCGATAGCGCCGCCCATGCGCTGCTGCACGAACACGACTGGCGCCGCTCGCCTCTGGGGGAGCCGCAGGACTGGTCGCCGGCATTGAAGACGGCTGTGCGGATGGTGCTGTCTTCCGGCTTCCCGATGTTCGTGGCCTGGGGACCGAGCTTGAACGCCATGTACAACGCCGCCTACGCCGACATTCTCGGCAGCCGGCATCCTGGCGCGTTCGGCCGTCCGCTGCAGGAAATATGGCGGGATGGCGACGACGTGCTGGGCTCGATGCTGGAGCTGACCGCCACCGGTTCCGGCTTCTATTGCGAAAACACGCCGCTGGTGGTGGTGCGCGACGGCTACGAGGAGAAGCTGTGGCTGACCTTTTCCGTGGCGCCGCTGCAGGACGATGCCGGCGCCAACGTCGGCTTCTACGGCATCTGCACGGAAACCACCGGACAAGTGCTGGCGCAGCGGCGGCAGGCGCTGCAGCTGCAGGTGGCCGACGCGATGCGCGGATTGTCCGAGCCGGCAGATATCTGTGCCGTCGCCGCGCGGCTGCTGGGCCGCCACCTGGAAGCCTCGCAGGTATTGTTCGGCCGCGGCGTGCGCGCCTGGGGCAATCTGGACTGGTTCGCCGGTTATCGCGACGGCACCGAACCGGGCACTGGCTGGCAC
>JBATWJ010000540.1:0-1906 GCA_049672545.1 Burkholderiaceae bacterium | reverse complement strand
CGCCATCGCACCCTGGCCCGGCGCCGGCAGGCTATGTTCGGGTTCGATCAGCGCGCGGATGCGCTCGGGCAGGCCGAGCCGCTTCAGGCCGGCCGCCGCCAGCACGATCGCGGCATATTCGCCGCGGTCGAGCTTGGCCAGCCGCGTATCCAGATTGCCACGCAGCGGCTTGATGACAAGCTTCGGATAGCGCGCGGCGATCAGCGCCTGGCGGCGCAGGCTGCTGGTGCCGACCACGGCGCCGTCCGGCAAGGCATCCAGGCTGGCATAGTCGTTGGAGACGAAGGCGTCGCGCGGGTCTTCGCGCTCGAGCACGGCGGCTAGCGCGAAGCCGTCCGGCAAGTCCATCGGCACGTCCTTCAGCGAATGCACCGCGAGGTCGGCGCGCCCTTCGGCCAGCGCCACTTCCAGCTCCTTGACGAACAGTCCCTTGCCGCCGACCTTGGACAGAGTACGATCCAGGATCTGGTCGCCGCGCGTGGTCATGCCCAGAATTTCTATGTTGCAGTGCGGATATAATGTTGTCAGATGCGCACGCACGTGCTGCGCCTGCCACATGGCAAGTCGGCTTTCGCGCGATGCAATCACCAGCTTCGAAGGATAAGGTGTTTTCAAGACAGGCTCTTTCCGGTTTTTGAGGGCCGCCGCAGCTTGCAGGCGAATCGGCGGCGCAGCACTGCTCGGGCAGTTTTTCGGGCGCCGCCGGCCGGCGGCGCCGGAATGATCGGTGCGTTGGCCAAGGGGCCGGCGCCAGCGCTTTCAGCCGCAAAGTCTACCATGCGCCGTTTTGCGAATCGCCGCCGCAGCTGGCTTGCGCGCCACCGTTTTCCCCACTTCGACGAGATCGCTGATCATGGCTGAAAACCCTCGCACTTCCCCGCGCAAAAACCGTTCCGCACCCGACAAGGACGCGCCGCTGAAGGAAGACATCCGCCTGCTCGGACGCCTGCTGGGCGAAGTGCTGCGCGACCAGGAAGGCGACGCCGTCTACGGCGTGGTCGAGACCATTCGCCAGACTGCGGTGCGCTTTAGGCGCGAATCCGATCCGCAGGCCGGTGCCGACCTCGACCGCCTGCTGAAGAAGCTGACGCGCGACCAGACCATCTCGGTGGTACGCGCGTTCTCGTACTTTTCGCACCTCGCCAACATCGCCGAGGACCAGCACCACAACCGCCGCCGGCGCGCCCACGCGCTGGCCGGCTCGGCGCCGCAACAGGGCAGCGTCGCCTTCGCGCTGTCGAAGCTGGACGCCGCCGGCGTGTCGGGCGCCACCGTGCGCGGTTTCCTAAAGGATGCGCTGATCTCGCCGGTGCTGACCGCGCATCCGACCGAAGTGCAGCGCAAGAGCATCCTCGACGCCGAGCACGAAATCGCGCGCCTGCTGGCCGAGCGCGACCGCACGCTGACGCCAAAGGAGCTGCTGCGCAATACCGAGCTGCTGCGCGCCAAGATCGCGACGCTGTGGCAGACGCGCATGCTGCGCTACTCGAAGCTGACGGTGGCCGACGAGATCGACAACGCGCTGTCCTACTACCGCATCACCTTCCTGCGCGAACTGCCGGCGCTGTACGAGGACATCGAGGCCGAGATCGCCGCCCAGTACCCGGCGCGCGCCGGCCAGCGCAAGGGACAGGAGCGTACGCCGCCGTTCGTGCAGATGGGCAGCTGGATCGGCGGCGACCGCGACGGCAATCCGAACGTCGACGCCGGCACCATGCGCCATGCGCTGGTGCGGCAGTCGACCACGATTTTCGATTTCTACCTGGACGAGGTGCACGCGCTCGGCGCCGAGCTGTCCTGCTCGACTCTGATGGTGCCGGTCACGCCGGCGCTGCAGGAACTGGCCGAGCGTTCGCCGGACGCGTCCGCCCACCGTACCGACGAACCGTACCGGCGCGCGCTGATC
>JBATWJ010000539.1:0-1589 GCA_049672545.1 Burkholderiaceae bacterium | reverse complement strand
AATTGTAAGTCTGGCCCATCACCGCGCTGCCGGTGATCGGCGCCCTGCCGCAGGCGCGCTTCGCCACCCTCGGCCGGCTGCTGGATTTCCTGGAGGCGATCGCGCGCCGCGCCGCCTACCTGGCGCTGCTGGTCGAGTACCCGGGCACGCTGGCGCGCCTGATCCGCATGATCAACGCCAGCGACTGGGCCGCCAAGTACCTGACCCGGCACCCGATCCTGCTCGACGAAATCCTGGAGCAGCGCGCGCTAAAGAGCCGCGCCGACTGGGCCGAATTCGGCCGCGATTGCCGGCGCCAGCTGGAGGCCGCCGCCGGCGATACCGAGCGCCAGATGGACATCCTGCGCGAGATGCACCACGTGCAGGTGTTCCGGCTGCTGGCGCAGGACCTGGAAGGCGGGCTGACGGTCGAGCACCTGGCCGACGAGCTGTCGGCGCTGGCCGACGCGCTGGTCGGCGCCACGCTGCAGGCAGTCTGGGACGGCATCGCCAACCGCCACCGCGAGGTGCCGCGCTTCGCCGTGATCGCTTACGGCAAGCTGGGCGGCAAGGAGCTCGGCTATGCGTCCGACCTCGACCTGATCTTCCTGTACGACGACGACGATCCCGAAGCGCCGGCGCTGTACGCCAAGCTGGCGCAGCGCTTCATCACCTGGATGAGCAGCCACACTTCGGCCGGCACGCTGTTCGACATCGACCTGGCGCTGCGGCCGGACGGCGCCTCCGGCCTGCTGGTGGCGCCGCTGTCGAGCTTTCGCAAGTACCAGCTGGAGTCGGCCTGGGTATGGGAACACCAGGCGCTGACGCGCGCGCGCTACTGCGCCGGCGACGCCGCCATCGGCGCCGCCTTCGAGGACATCCGCATCGCCGTACTGCGCCAGCCGCGCGATGCCGCGGCACTGAAGCGCGAGGTCGGCGCAATGCGTAGCCGGCTGCATGACGCGCATCCGAACCGCTCGCCGCTGTTCGACCTGAAACACGATGCCGGCGGCATGGTCGATATCGAATTCATCGTGCAATACCTGGTGCTGCTGCACGCGGCAGGCTATCCGCAGCTGGTGGCCGACATCGGCAACATCGGCCTGTTGAAGCTGTGCGGCGAACTGGGATTGATCGAGCCGGTGCTGGCCGGCCGCGTCGCTGATGCCTACCGCACGATGCGCCGGCTACAGCACCAGGTCCGCCTGCAGGGCGAGCAGCGGGCGCGGGTCGAGCCGGCGCAGGTGGCGGACGAAGCCGCCGCCGTGCGGCAGCTGTGGGACGCGGTGCTGGGCTGAATCGGCGGTCGGGCCGGTGGACACATTTCTACTACAGTATTTTTGCGGGTTGCGGAACAGGCTGGCGGACGGGCATGATAGCCGGTAGCCATTGCGCCCGACGCGATCGTCCGCGCAATGAATAAAGAATGGAGCGCCCTGCCCGTCCCGGGACAGCCGGCGCCGCACCGGAGGAGACAAGCATGCGCTTCGCGCGTCTGGGCATATCGCGCCGTCTGGCGCTCGCTTTCGGAATCAACCTGGGATTGCTGGCCGCGATGACCGCGCTGGCGGCGGCCGGCGCCGGCCGCGCACTGAGCATCGGCTGCGGGC
>JBATWJ010000538.1:0-1904 GCA_049672545.1 Burkholderiaceae bacterium | reverse complement strand
GTGATGGTGTTGAGCGTGCTTCCCTTCAGGGAGGCGTTGTCGTGTTCAGCAATGACGAGTGCGGTCATGATGGCGTGTTCCTGTTCTGATTGGTGGTGGACAGTGCGCTTCGAGGCTGGCGGCTCCTGTCCCGCAATTCTTTAGATCGGTTGGCGGCAGAGTCATTCGGCGCTGCGCGTCTCATAAACCCTGTCCCGCAATGGATCAGATGACCTTGGCTTCGTTCTTCAGCTTGGCCACCAGCGTGGCGACGTCCGGCACCTTGATGCCGGCCGAGCGCTTCGGCGGCTCGGCGACCTTCAGGGTCTTCAGGCGCGGTGCGACGTCGACGCCGAGATCGGCCGGCTTGACGGTGTCGAGCGGCTTCTTCTTGGCCTTCATGATGTTGGGCAGCGTCACATAGCGCGGCTCGTTCAGGCGCAGGTCGGTGGTGACGATCGCCGGCAGCGTCAGCGCCACGGTTTCCAGTCCGCCGTCGACTTCGCGGGTGACGGTGACCTTGCCGTCCTCCAGCACTACCTTGGAGGCGAAGGTGGCTTGCGGCCAGCCGAGCAGCGCGGCCAGCATCTGGCCGGTCTGGTTGCAGTCGTCGTCGATCGCCTGCTTGCCGAGGATGATCAGCTGCGGCTGTTCCTTATCGGCCACCGCCTTCAGCAGCTTGGCCACCGCCAGCGGCTGCAATTCGGCGTCGGTCTCGACCAGGATCGCGCGATCGGCGCCGATCGCCATCGCGGTGCGCAGGGTTTCCTGGCTCTGGGCGACGCCGCAGGAAACCGCCACCACTTCGGCGGCCTTGCCGGCTTCCTTCAGGCGCATCGCTTCTTCCACTGCGATTTCGTCGAACGGATTCATCGACATCTTGACGTTGGCGATATCGACGCCGGAGCCGTCGGACTTGACGCGCACCTTGACGTTGAAGTCCACCACGCGCTTGACTGGAACCAGTATTTTCATGGATGTGCCCTTGAAAGATCGAATTGACGTAAACGTAAAGTGACCAAGATTATAAAAGAGAAAAGCCGCGGCGCGCAGAAATTTAGAACGATCGTTCGATTAATCCGCGGACGGCGCCCCGCCCCGGCCGGAAGCTATTTGCGCTTCATGTAGAACAGGAATTCCTTGTTGGATTCGGATTGCGCCAGCAGTTCATTGCCGGTCTGCTTGGCAAATGCCTGGAAGTCGCGCACCGACCCGGGATCGGTCGCCAGCACGCGCAGCACCTGGCCGCTGCTCATTTCCGCCAGCGCCTTCTTGGTCTTCAATATCGGCAGCGGACAGTTCAGTCCGCGGGCGTCCAGTTCCTTGTGGAATTCCATGGTGTTCTCGACTCGAAGCAAATGCGAATCCGCCGATTCTATCGCAAACGCGGAGGCCGATGATGCATTGCAGCAAAGAATCGGTGCCCGCGCTATGCCTGCCGCTCCGGCTCGGCGGCGCGGCCCGGCCAGTCCATGAATTCGACCGGCAGGCCGCGCGCGCGCATCCAGTCGGCCATCGCGTAGCCGGTGCCGGCGCGCCACGGGCGCAGCTTGTGCGGTTCCACCAGCCGGTATTCGACCAGCTCTTCCGACAGCCGGATCGCACCGCTTGCCCTGACATGGTAGGCGATGATGACTTCGTTCTTGCGCATGAATTCGTAGACGCCGATCAGCGTGACCTGATCGGCATCCAGATCGGTCTCTTCTTTCAGTTCGCGTGCGATGCCCTGCTCCGGCGTCTCGCCGCGCTCCATGAAGCCGGTGATCAGCGCGAAGGTCTTTTCCGGCCAGGCGGCGTTGCGCGCCAGCAGGATGCGGCCGTCGATCTCGACCAGGCCGGCCAGCACCGGCAGCGGGTTGTCCCAGTGCGTCCAGTGGCCGTCCGGGCAGGCCAGCCGCAGCTTGCCGGCTTCGCCGATGTCGGCG
>JBATWJ010000537.1:0-1992 GCA_049672545.1 Burkholderiaceae bacterium | reverse complement strand
GCACGTGCGCGGCCGCCACCAGCCCGAAGCTGGCGGTGACGGCGACGCTGGAGCCGAAGCCGGCGCAATTCAGGCCGGTGAGGCCGTCGGCCGGCAGCGCGCAGGCGTCGTCCGTCTGCGGCCAGCGCAGCGGTTCGGTCGAAAACACTGCCTCGATGCCGAAGGCGTTGCGCTCGCCGCGCGGAAAGCCATGCTCCTTGCGCAGCCGCTTGCGCACCTTGGCCAGCAGCGGCTCCTGCTCGGTCTTCGACAGGTCGCGCACGCCGATCCGGGTCGGATCCATCTGGCCGCCGGCGCCGCCGATGGTCAACAGCGCAATGCGCTGCACGCGGCACCAGGCGATCAGCGCGGTCTTGGCGCCGACGTCGTCGATGGCGTCGATCACGTAATCGAAGCGGCCCGGCGCAATCATCTGCGCGACGTTGTCGGGGGTGATGAAATCCTCGACCTCGGTCACGGCACAGGCCGGATTGATCTGCGCGACGCGCTGCGCCAGCGCGCTCACCTTGGCCATGCCGAGCGTGTCCGACAGCGCGTGGATCTGGCGGTTGACGTTCGACTCCGCCAGGTTGTCGAGGTCGATCATCGTAATGCCGCCGATCGCGCTGCGCGCCAGCGCCTCCACCACCCACGAGCCGACGCCGCCGACGCCGACCACGCAGACATGGGCAGCGCGAAAACGCGCCAGTACCGGCGCTCCATACAGGCGCTCGACACCGGCAAAACGGCGCCGCAGATCGGCTTCGCCGGCGGCGCAAGAGCTTAGTGATTCCATGGCGCTATTTTACCGGACGGCAAAAGCACGCTGCGCCAGCCGCGCGATTCTTGCTAAAATCGCCATCATGCAAGGCAGCGCGCCTTTTCCGTCCGCCGCCGGAGCTGCCGGCGGCTGGCGCATCGACCGGATCGGAGGACATCATGAGCAGCGCATTTCTCGAGCCGGCGCCCGGATTCGACCAGCCGATCGCAGTACTGAAGCATTGCCACGACCGCATCCGGCGCCAGATCGGCACCATGCAGCGACTGGTTCCCCATTTGCAGAAGCACGGAGCCGACCTTGAGGCGCAACAAGCCGCCAGCGCTGTATTGCGCTATTTTTCGGAAGCGGCGCCCAAGCACCACGCTGACGAGGAAGTCGATCTGCTGCCGGCCCTGCGCGACATCGCCGACGGCGACGATGCCGATACGCTGCGGCGGCTGGAGCCCGAAATCCTGCGGGAGCATCAGCAGATGGATGTCTTGTGGAACATGCTGCGGCCGGTGCTGGCGGCGATCGCCGCCGGCGAGAACACGCCCTTGCCGGAGACGGTACTCGGCCCCTTTTCCGAAATGTATCTGGCGCACATGGTGAAGGAGGAAACCGTGATCGCGCCGATGGCGCGGCGTCTGCTGAACCCGGCCCGGATCGCGCGGATCGGCGACGCCATGCGGGCGCGGCGCGGGATCACGGCATGACATCGACCATCTCTACCGCACTGGCCGATCTGCGGCTCGACTATCGCCGCGCCAGCCTGTCCGAAACCGACACCGCCGCCGATCCGATCAAGCAGTTCGGGCTGTGGTTCGAACAGGCGCGGCAGGCCGCGATCCCGGAACCGAACGCGATGAGCGTAGCGACCGCCGGCGCCGACGGCAGGCCGTCGTCGCGCATCGTGCTGATCAAGCAGTTCGACGCCGACGGCTTCGTCTGGTTTACCAACTATGCCAGCCGCAAGGGACGCGAACTGCAGGAGAATCCGTACGCGGCGCTGCTGTTCCACTGGATCGAGCTGGAGCGCCAGGTGCGCATCGAGGGCCGCGTCGAGAAGGTTGCCGACACCGACAGCGAAGCCTATTTCCGCAGCCGGCCACTGGCCAGCCGGCTGGGCGCGATCGCTTCCGAACAAAGCGCGCCGGTGGCCAGCCGCGAAGCGCTGGAGCAGCGCTACGCCGAAATCGAACGGCAATACGGGGAACAGCCGGCGCGGCCGGCGCACTGGGGCGGCTACCGGC
>JBATWJ010000536.1:0-2839 GCA_049672545.1 Burkholderiaceae bacterium | reverse complement strand
GCACTGGCCGCCGCCGTCGCCGGCCAGCTGGCCGACGCACTGCGCCAGCCGGCATTGCAGACGCCGCGCTGGAGCCGCGTGATCAGCGAAAAGCGCGCCGGCTTCTCATGCCGTCCGGGTCTGCTGCGGCCGGACAACTGCACCGCCGCCCCCGGGCTGCTGCTGGCGGGCGACTATACCGCCGGCGACTATCCGGCCACCATCGAAGGAGCAGTGCGCAGCGGCATCGCCGCCGCGCGGCTGGCTTGAGGCCGGCCTATTGCAGCATGAAGGTTTCATATTCCAGCACGTCGAGCTTCCGCGACAGCAGGAAGAAGCCGGCCAGCACCACCAGCAGCAGCGTCAGCGCGAAGCCATAGCCGTAGAACGCCGGCCCGAGCCGGATCGATAGCGCCGTCAGCGTCACGTTCAGCAGCACGAAGGCGCCGCACAGGCCGAGCACGATGCGGCGCTGATCGAGATAGAAGAACACATTCAGCACGCCCAGCAGCACCACCTGCAGGCCGGCGGCGATCACGTCCACGTACAGCAGCGGCAGGTACAGCGGCGAAATTCCGAGCCAGCGCAGCAGCTGCTCGCCAACCACGATCAGCAGCAGCGCGGCGATGGTCTGGATCTTGATGATTTCGAGGAGGCCGAGCCGCACAGTGTCTACCATGCCGTTGCGGAACTGTTCGATGGTTTCCAGCGAACCGCCGGACCGCACCGCCCGGTAGAACTCGTCGTAGTATTCGACGAAATCGGTCTCCATGCGCAGCAGGAAAATCGCCATGCCGGGAATGATCGACAGGTAGGCCAGGAAGATCGGCAAGTCGTAGATCACCGATGCCCGCAGCACACCGATTACCTGCTGGCTGGTGTCGTCGGTAAACCAGAACAGGAACTTGTCGGCCCAGACCCCGAGGTTGTAAAACAGGCCGATCCACATCAGCGCCGGATAGCGCAGCCGCTTGCTGAAGAATTCGAAGGACATGAAGCGGTCGGCCGGAAAGTCGCGCAGGATCAGCGCCAGCATCCCAGCCAGCAACAGCGCCTGGCCGATCACGAAGCCGGCCATCAGCCCCTCCAGCTTGAACCGGCGCAACAGCAGCGCGGCGGCGATGGTCAGCGCATAGCCGAGCAGATAGAGCCAGACGATGGCCCGGTATTGCTTCATGCCCGACAGGAAGATGGTAGCGATCCAGATATTGCACATCAGGACGAAACCGGCCAGCGCCAGCAGCCGGTACAGCAGGCTTTGCTGCGGAAACAGGAGCAGCGCGCAGGCCAGTCCGCACAGGCCGCCGACGACGGTCACGCACAGCGCCACCGCGTGGAAATTGCTGAGAATGACCTCGGACCTGCGCTCGAACAGCCGGTCGGCGGTGAAGCGCGTGAACGCCAGCTGGAACGGCCCGGTCAGGATCAACGAACAGGCGATGATGTAGGTGACCGTCACCTGGAACTGTACGATCAAGGTCGCCGGCACCACCACCGCGTAGCTCAGCACGCCGATGATCAGGATGCCGACGATCGACAGCACCCACGGCCCGCTGCTGATCACCGCCGCGTAGCCGTAGGCCTGCAGCATCGCCAGCAGGCTGTCGCGCTTCAGGAGCTTGCGCAGCTCGAAGCCGATGCCGGCCATGCTATTTCCCTCCCATCGGGCAGCGCGGCCGCTGATCCGGGCGCGTCGGCTGCCGCAGCGCGTGCTCGTACAGTTCCCGGTACTGCGCGAACATCCGTTCCTGGGTGTAGTAGCGCTCGACGCGGGCGATCCCGGCAGCCTGCGCCGCCTGCCAGCGCACGCGGTCACCCAAGAGCCCGACCGCGGCGCGCGCCAGCTCCTGCGGCTCGGAAATACCGACCACTTCGCCCGCCGCGCCCAGCGCGCGGTCTTCCTCGTCCAGGCCATACACCAGTTGGCGGCAGGAGCCGACGTCGGTCGCCACTGCCGGCACACCGGCGGCGAATCCTTCCAGCAGCACCAGCGGCAGCGCTTCGCTGATGCTCGACAGCACCACCAGCCCGACCTGCGGCAGCAGTTGGTCTATCCGTTGGAAGCCGAGGAAGCGGATCCGGTCCTGCAGTCCCAGCCCTTCGGCGATGCTGCGGCACTCCTGCGCGTAGGCCGGGTCTTCGTCCTCCGGGCCGGCGATCCATCCCTGCGCCTGCGGCATCAGGTTGACCACGGTGCGCATCGCGCGGATGAAGGTCTTGACATCCTTGATCGGCACCATGCGCCCGATCAGGCAAAGCACCGGCGGCGGCTCCAATGGGCGCAGCGCGCGCAGTTGCGCCAGCCGCGGCAGGTCGATGCCGTTCGGGATGCAACGGGTGCGCGCCGGGTCGGCGCCATCGCCGATCTGGCGCTGGCGGTTGGTTTCGTACAGCGCGACGACCTGTTCAGCCGACTGGTAGCAGATGCGCCCAAGCGCCTCGAAGAAGCGGATCCACAGGTCGCGGAAATACGAAATCTGCGACGCGTCCTTTTCGAATACGCCGCGGTTGTCGCGGATCCACTCGCTCTGGAACAGGTCGATCTTGCGTTCCTTGGTGTAGATGCCGTGCTCGGAAAGCAGCAACGGCCGCCCACTCTGCTGCGTCAGCAGCGCTCCCAGGAAGCCGGCATAGCCGGTCGAGATGCTGTGGTAGCAGCGCGCCGGGACCATCGCACGCGCGATCCGCGCCAGGCTCCAGATCGGTGCGTGCATGATGCGCACCGTCCAGAAATAATCGACGAACGACGGATCGGTGCAAAAGCTACGGTACTGCTCGGTGATGTACTGCCAGGATGCCTGGCTATACAGGAATGCGTCACGGTCCAGCGCGCGGCCATCGTCCAGCAGCGGCGCCAACT
>JBATWJ010000535.1:0-9708 GCA_049672545.1 Burkholderiaceae bacterium | reverse complement strand
GCTGGCCGCCGACGAGCTGTGCATCACGCCGTCGGCGCTGTCGCACCGTATCCGGCTGCTGGAAGAGTTCGTCGGCGAACGCCTGTTCCACCGCGACGGCCGCGCCATCGCGTTGTCGGAATTCGGCCGCCGCTACCTCGATGTGGTGCGCGCCGCGCTGCAGACGCTGACCGATTTTCCGATCCCGCGCCGCGCCGCCAGCAGCCAGCCGCGCGTCAAGGTGACGCTGACGCCGACCTTCGCGCGCTGCCTGTTCGTGCCGCGGCTGGCCGAATTCACGGGCCGCCACCCGGACATCCAGATCGAGATCTTTCTGTCGGTGCCGCTGTACGACCTGTCGCTGTCGGAATCCGACGTCGAGGTGCGCTTCGGCGCCGGCAACTACCCGGACATCGTCACCGAAAAGCTGTACGTGGAACCGGCGTTCGCGGTCGCCAGCCCCGGCTATCTGCGCAGCATCGGCGGCCTGCAGCAGCCGGCCGATCTGGCACGGGCGACGCTGTTGCGCTCGGCGCTGGAGCCGTGGCAGCCATGGTTCGAAGCGGCCGGGCTGGACTGGCCGGAGCCGGCTGCCGGACTGCGCTTCGACGATCTCGGGCTATTGCTGGAATCGGTGCGGCACGGGCATGGCGTCGGGCTGACGCGCCAGCATTTCGCGCGCGAGCTGATCGCCGCCGGCGAAGTGGTGCCGCTGTTCGACCTGCGGCTGGACAATCCGCCGCACGCCTACTACCTGGTGTACGAACGGCCGGCGCGCGACCGGCCCGAGGTGGCCTTGTTCATCGATTGGCTGCGGACCGTATTCCGCAGCATCTGACGCGTCAGACGACGCGCCGGAAGGCGTCGCGCGCGGCCGCCAGCGTGGCGTCGAGCGCGATGGCGTCGTGCTGGGCCGACACGAAGCCCGCTTCGAAAGCGGATGGCGCCAGGTACACGCCGGCCTCCAGCATTGCGTGGAAAAAGGCGTTGAAACGTTCCCGGTCGCAGGCCATCACTTCGGCATAGCTGGTCGGCGGCGTGGCGCTGAAATAGATGCCGAACATGCCGCCGACCGCATCGGCGCAGAAGGTGACGCCGGCGTCGCGCGCGGCATCCGCCAAACCGCCGACCATGCGCGCGGTGCTGGCGGACAGCGCTTCGTAGAAGCCGGGCGCCTGGATCAGCTTCAGCGTCGCCATGCCGGCCGCCACCGTAACCGGATTGCCGGACAGCGTGCCGGCCTGGTACACCGGCCCCAGCGGCGCCAGGTATTTCATCAGGTCGGCGCGGCCGCCGAAGGCCGCCACCGGCAGCCCGCCGCCGATGATCTTGCCGAGCGCGGTCAGATCCGGCGTGATGCCGTACAGCGACTGCGCGCCGCCCAGCGCGACGCGGAAGCCCGACATCACTTCATCGAAGATCAGCACCGCGCCGTGCTTGCTGCACAGCCGCCGCATCGCCTGCAGGAATTCCGGCGTCGCCCGCACCAGGTTCATGTTGCCGGCCACCGGCTCGACGATCACGCAGGCGATCTGGTCGCCGTAGGCCGCGAAGCTGTCTTCCAGCTGCTGCACGTCGTTGTAGTCGAGTACCAGCGTGTGCTTGACGAAATCCTGCGGTACGCCGGCCGAGGTCGGATTGCCGAACGTGAGCAGGCCGCTGCCGGCCTTCACCAGCAGCGAATCGGCGTGGCCGTGATAGCAGCCTTCGAACTTGACGATCTTGTCGCGGCCGGTGGCGCCGCGCGCCAGCCGCAGCGCACTCATGGTCGCCTCGGTGCCGGACGACACCAGTCGCACCTGTTCGATCGACGGCACCAGGCGGCAGATTTCCTCCGCCATCTCGATCTCGGCCTCGGTCGGCGCACCGAACGACAGGCCGCGTGCGGCCGCCTGCTGTACCGCGGCTACCACCTGCGGATGGGCGTGGCCGACGATCGCCGGTCCCCACGAACCGATGTAGTCGACGTAGCGGCGGCCATCCTCGTCCCAGAAGTACGGGCCTGCGGCGCGCGCGATGAAGCGCGGCGTGCCGCCGACCGAGCGGAAGGCGCGCACCGGCGAGTTGACGCCGCCCGGGGTCGTGGCTTGCGCCCGCTGGAACAGGATGTCGTTGCGGGAAGTGGTGTTCTGGTTCATGGCAATTCGAGAAGAGTCAGTGATCGGGCTGGGCGCCGGGTTCCGGCTCGCGCGCCCAGAAATAACGGTCCGGCACCAGCTTGCCCATGCCGAGCCGCTGCGCATGCTGGATCGCCGCCAGCGTGAATTCCTGCGCCTCCGAGACCGCCTCCGGCACGTCCAGGCCGTTGGCCAGCATCGCGGCGATGGTGGCCGACAGCGTGGCGCCGGCGCCGCAGTGAGTGCCTGGCACGCGCTGCCAGGCATCCTGCCGCACCAGGCCGTTTTCGCTGAACAGCGCATTGACGATTTCATGCGGATCGGCGCGTACGCCGGTGACGAACACGTATTCGCAACCGAGGTCGACCAAGTGCATCGCATCGGCCGCCAGCGTGTCCTCGGCCGCCGGCTCGCGCCAGTTTTCCGCCAGCCGTGCCAGTTCGACCGCCGACAGCAGCAGCACGGTGGCTTGCGGCATCAGTAGTTCATGGGTGGCGGCCAGCAGGTCGTCGTGCTCGGGCCCCTGTTCTGGCAGCGCCGAGCTGAACGGGTCGAGCACCAGCGGGACGTCCGGATAGTCGGATACCACCTCGGCGATGGCGGAGACGTTTTCGACGCTGCCGACGGCGCCAACCTTGAAGGCCGTCACCGCCATGTCTTCCAGCACCACGCGCGCCTGGTCGGCCACCCAGTCGGCGTCGATTACCTGCAGGTCTTCGATGCGGGCGCTGTCGCCGATCGCGATCGCAGTCACTACCGACAGGCCGTGGCAGCCCATCGCCGAAAACGAGGCCAGGTCGGCCTGGATGCCGATGGCACCGACCGGATCGGCCAGATTGAAGGTGAGCGCGAGCGGCGAAATTTGGTTTTGCACAGCCGGTGGATTAAGATATTCGACTTTGCATTTTACTTGATAGAAGGACCGTAAGCCGTGAGCGAGAACCAAGCAGGGGGCGTAGCGCCGAATGAAGAATTCCAGACCTGGATGTGCCTGATCTGCGGGTGGGTGTACGACGAGGCTGCCGGCTATCCGGAAGACGGCATCGCCCCGGGGACCCGCTGGGCCGATGTGCCGATGAACTGGACCTGCCCGGAATGCGGCGCGCGCAAGGAGGATTTCGAGATGGTGCGCATCTGAACGCAGGCGCTGGCCGGAGGATCAAGTAATTCGCCAAAAAGCCACGTCGCATCATGTCCCACCAGCAAGGTTGTGCCAAAGCATCTTGATTTTTGTTACAGTTGGGACATATATTGAGCCAATCTTGCTCGGGATGACGTGATGACAACGACCGCGGACAACGGCAGCCTGAAGATCATGGTGATCGACGACAGCAGCACCATCCGGCGCTCGGCGGAGATTTTCCTGAGCCAGGCCGGCTACCAGGTGGTGCTGGCGGATGACGGCTTCGACGCGCTGGCCAAGGTTTCCGACCACAAGCCGGCGCTGATTTTTTGCGACATCCTGATGCCGCGGCTGGACGGCTATCAAACCTGCGCGCTGATCAAGAAGAGCGCCAAATTCCACGACACCCCGGTCATCATGCTGTCATCGAAGGACGGCTTGTTCGACCGTGCGCGTGGCGCGATGGTCGGCTCCGACGAGTACCTGACCAAACCCTTCACCAAGGACAGCCTGCTGCGAACCGTGCGCCAGCACACCGCGCCAGCGCAGTAGCCGATGGCTTTCCCGCCCAAAAATCATTGAAGCAAAGGTAAAACATGGCCATACAAAAAGTACTGGTGGTGGACGATTCCCCGACCGAGCGCTATTTCCTGACCGACGTGCTGGCGAAGAACGGCTTCTCGGTGTCGACCGCGGAAAACGGCGAGGATGCGCTGGCCAAGATCAAGGCCGACAAGCCGCAGCTGATCCTGATGGACATCGTGATGCCTGGCCAGAACGGCTTTCAGGTGACGCGCTCGATCACGCGCGACCCGGAGACCCAGGATATCCCGATCATCATCTGCACCAGCAAGGGGCAGGAGACCGACCGCATCTGGGGCTTGCGCCAAGGCGCGCGCGACTACATCGTCAAGCCGATCGACCCGCAGGAGCTGCTGTCGAAAATCGCCGCACTTGGATAAGTTTCGCCCATGACCGAAACCATCACCGACCGCCGCTCCGATCCCGAATCGGGCAAGCCGGACGAACCCGGCGCCCGCCGCACCCGCCTGCGCGAATTCCAGTCGCGGCTGCTGGAGCGGATGCAGGCCGTGCGCAGCGGTTCCGACAGCGGCGTCAGCCGGCTCGGCGTCATGCTCGGTGACAGCCGCTGGCTGCTCGACTTGCAGCAGGCCGGTGAAATCGTTTCGGTCGGCAACATTACAGCGGTGCCGCTGACCCAGGACTGGTATCTGGGTTTGGCGAATATCCGCGGCAATCTGACCAGCGTGATCGACTTCGCGCGCTTCCAGGGACTTGCCCCTTCCGCCATCGACAAGGAAAGCCGCATCGTCGCCTTCGCGCCGGCGCTCTCCTTCAATAGCGCACTGCTGGTATCGCGCGTGCTGGGCCTGCGCAATGTCGCCGACATGGAATTGCGCACCGCCGAGGCCGGCGCCGCGCCGTGGGCGGGGCAGCAGTACGTCGACCGCGACGCCCAGCTATGGACGCAGTTGGACCTGTCCCTGCTGGTGCAGGATTCCCGGTTTTTACACGTGGGCATATGATGATTGCCCGCCACCATGGCGGGCGATATCGCATTCGTAGAATGAGGAGACTCAGTGATGGCGTTCAAACTACCGTTCTTTTCCCGGAACCAGCAGGAAGAACTTGCGGCGGCAGGAGTGGCGGCGGACACGCCCGGCACTGAGGAAGGTGGCGAGGCGCCGGCCTGGCATTCGACCTATTCGGCCGAAACCAATCCCGACGCCACCTTCATCGGCGACGCGCTGGAGCGCGGCGGAGACCTGCGGTTGCCGCTGATCGGCCATCTGCCGCTGCAGCGCCAGGTCCGCGTCCTGTTGATCACGCTGGGCGGCTCGCTGGTGCTGGGTACGCTGTTCGTCTGGCTGAACGCCAACAATTCGAACCTGACTTCGACCCAGACGCAGATCGCCGGCGATGCGCTGATGCACTCGCAGCGTATCGGCAAGGCGACCCCGAACGCGATTCAGGGCAACCTGGAAGCGTTCAAGCAGCTGTCCGAAAGCCGCAAGGAATTCAATCAGGACTTGCAGATCCTGATCAAGGGCGGCAATTATCAGGGCCGGGAAATCACCCCGGCGAACGACAAGATGGCCGCCATCCTGCGCGATACGCAAAAGGTGTGGGCCAGTTCCGACAAGGCGGCCGACACCATCCTGAAACTGCGCAAGGAGCTGACCGGTTTCGGCACCACGCTGCAAAAGCTGAACACGCTGTCGCCGATCCTGCTGGAACTGACCGAACAGATCGCCACGCTGAAGGCACAGGGCGGCGCCACGCCGCGCGAGATCGCGGCCGCCGGCCAGCTGGTGATGTTGACCCAGCGTCTGGGTCGCAGCGCCAACGAATTCCTGACCTCGGAAGGTGTGAATCCGGAAACCGCATTTTTGCTCGGCAAGGACACCAATACCTTCCGCGACATTACCGAAGGCTTCCTGAACGGCAGCGACATCCTGCGTCTGTCGGCCACCACCGACCCCGATACGCGCGACAAGCTGGCCGAACTGCAGACGGCGTTCGCCGAATACCAGCAGTCGGTGGCGACCATTCTCGGCAACCTGCAAAATTTCATCGCCGCCAAGCAGTCGGAGCAGCTGATCTTCACTGAAAACGAAGCATTGAAGCAGCGCCTGACGACGTTGCAGAAAACCTATCGCGCCGAGCAGGACTCGCTGACCTGGCAATTCTGGGCGATGCTGGCGGCGGCGCTGGTGGCGCTGCTGGCGGCGGCCGGTATCGCGGTGGTGCTGCTGCAGGACAGCCGCAACCGCGCCCGCGAAGCGAACCTGCGGCGCCAGGAGGCGGACGCGCAAAGACTGCAGGCGCAGAAGCAGGAAGAAGAGGCGATGCGCGCCAACGAGCAGAACCAGGCGGCGATTCTGCGTCTGATGAACGAACTGCAGGAAGTGGCGGACGGCGACCTGACGATCCAGGCCACGGTGTCGGAAGACATCACCGGCGCCATCGCCGACTCGGTCAACTACACGGTGGAAGAATTGCGCGGGCTGGTCGGCCGCGTGACGGTGACGGCGGAGCAGGTGACTTCCGCCTCCAACCAGGCGCAGAACATCTCCACCGAACTGCTGGCGGCATCGCAGAAGCAGTCGCGCGACATCCAGGAAACCGGCCGCGCGGTGCTCGACATGGCGCTGCAGATTACCGACGTGTCGCGCTCCGCCAACGAGTCGGCCGAGGTGGCGCGGCAGTCGGTGACCGCGGCCGAGCAGGGCTCGATGGCGGTGGAAAACGCGATCAAGGGCATGAACGAAATCCGCGAGCAGATCCAGGAAACCTCGAAGCGCATCAAACGCCTCGGCGAATCGTCGCAGGAAATCGGCGAAATCACCGAGCTGATTTCCGACATTACCGAACAGACCAACGTGCTGGCGCTGAACGCCGCGATCCAGGCCGCTTCCGCAGGCGAGGCGGGGCGCGGCTTCTCGGTGGTGGCGGAAGAAGTGCAGCGGCTGGCGGAGCGCTCCGGCGAGGCGACCAAGCAGATCGGTGCGCTGGTGCGCACCATTCAGACCGATACGCACGACGCGGTGGCGGCGATGGAAAAATCGACCCAGGGCGTGGTCGAAGGCGCCAAGCTATCGGACGCCGCCGGCGCCGCGCTGTCCGACATCCGCCGCGTGTCGAACCAGCTGGCGGAACTGATTCAGGGAATTTCCTCGGCCACCGAACAGCAGGCGACTTCCGCCAACGGCGTCGCGCAAAGCATCCAGGGCATCCTGACCGTTACCGAAAAGACCCAGGAAGGCACGCAGCAGACCGCGCTGTCGATTCGCGAACTGTCGAAACTGGCCGAAGAACTCAAGAATTCGGTGTCGCGTTTCCGCGTAGCCGCCTGATACCCGCGTTCCGTCGTCCGCCTGTGAGGCTGGCGCCGCCACGCGGCGTGCGCGCCTGACGCCTGTGCACGGATCGCGGCGTATTCCCACAGAAACCGCGAGGTAGTCATGACCACCGATTCTTCCGCATTGCCGCAAGGCGCCCGGGGCAGCTTCGACACCGGACCGCTGTCCTGGGTGATGGCCGAGATCCGCGAGGCGCTGACCCGTTCCCAGGCGGCGCTGGAAGGAGCGCTGGGCCAGGAGCCGGAAGCGCAGGGCACTTCGCTGCGCCATGCCAGGGCCTATCTGCACCAGGCGCACGGCGCGCTGCAAATGGTCGACGTCGACGGCGTCGCGATCGTCACCGAAACCGTCGAAGACCTGCTGGACCGCCTGATCGAGGGCCAACTGGTGCTCGATGCCGAGGTCGCACAGACCGTGCGCGGCGCCGGCCAGGCGCTGGTCGAATATCTCGAAGAACTGCTGTCCGGCGCGCCGCATCAGCCGGTGCGCCTGTTTCCCTACTACAAGGCGGTGCTGGAAACCCGGGACGCCGAAAGGATCCATCCGGCCGACCTGTTTTTTCCCAACCTGACGCTGCGCCCGGCTCTGCCGGCACGGGATGCCGTCGCCTCCATCGATTACGGTGCGTTGCGGGCGCGTTTCGAAAAGGCGCTGCTGCCGTTCCTGCGCAACAGCGGCCAGGCCGAGCTGCGCAATGCGGCGCTGTTGGCGAAGATCCTCGACGAGGTTGAAAAGGGACAGGACGGTGCGCAGGCGCGCCGCTTCTGGTCGGTGATGCAGGCGTTCGCCGAGGCGGTCGCCGGCGGCCAGATCGCGGACGAGCTTTACGTCAAGCAATTGTTCGCCCGCATCAATCTGCAATTGCGCCGGCTGAGCCAGGGCGCGACCGGCGTCGCCGAGCGTGTGCTGCGGGATGCGCTGTTCTTCCTGGCGGGCGCGCAAAATCCATCGTCGCGCACGCTGGAAGTGCGCCGTGCCTGGCAGCTGGACGGCCTGGTGCCGGCTGACTACGAACGGCGCCGCTACGGCCAGATCGACATGGAAGCGCTGGTCCTGGCCAAGGAAAAGCTGGCACTGGCAAAAAACATCTGGAATCGCATCGTCGGTGGAGACAGCACCCCGGCCCCGATGTTCGAGCTGGAAATGAAGGCGTTGAGCGACGCTGGCGGCAAGCTCAATTCGCCGCCGCTGTCGCGGTTGCTGCGTGAACTGAACGGCATCGCGCGCCATGCCGCTTACGCCAAGCCGGGCGACGGCCTCGGCCTGGAAATGGCGACCGGACTGCTGTTCGTCGAGAATGCGCTGAGCGCGATCAGTCGTCTGCCGGAAGACTTCCCCGAGCGCGCGGAAGCGTTGACCGCGCGTCTGCTGTCGGTGGTCGGCGGCGAAGTGCCGGCCGATTCGGCGCAATGGCTGAACGACATGTCGCGCGCCGCCCAGCAGAATCAGGCGCTGACGGCACTGGCCGGCGAAATGCTGGCCAACCTGCGCCAGGTCGAAAAGCTGCTGGACGAGTATTTCAACGATCCGGCGCGGCGCGAAGCGCTGGCGCCGATCGACCAGATGCTGCACCAGATCGAAGGCGGTCTGGCGGTGCTGGACCAGGGCGATGCGCGCCGTGCGGTCCAGCACACGCGCGCCGTGGTGCAGGAGTTCGTCGATGCCGACGGCGAGACGGTGCCGGCGCCGGACGCTTTTCAGCACGTCGCGCAGAACGTCGGTGCGCTGAGCTTCTTCATCGAAACGCTGCAGCTGCATTCGGAAGACGCCGGCAAACGCTTTTCCTTCGACGAGCAGGAGGGCATGTTCCGCGCCAATCTGCTGGAAAAGAGGCATCCGGCCGATCCAGTACCGGAAGAGCCGGCGCCGATACAGGAGGACGCGCAGCATGCCGGGCCGGTTACCGAGCCGGCCACGGCGGAACAGGAATTGACGCTGCACCAGCAGCAATCGGCCGAGTTGGCGCTGTCACTGGCGCTGGAGCCGGAAAACCCGGCCTTGCAGGAAGAACTGAAGAAATCCCTGGAGCAGGTGCGCGACGTCGCCGCGCTGGTCGACAATCCGGACGCCAACGACCGCGCGCAAAGCGCGATCGATCTGCTGCAGCAGCCCGATTTCGGCCTCTCGGCGGACAGCGTGTCGGACGTGGTAGTCGCCACGGCAGTGGCGGCGCCGGCCGACGAGGTGATCGCGGTCAGCGCGGCGCCGGCAACCAGCGAGGAAGTCGACGCTGAGCTGCTCGACATTTTCCTCGGCGAAGCGGAAGAAGTGCTGGCCTGCATCCGTGAAGTGCTGCCGGCGTCGCGCGCCGAGCCGCACCACCAGGAGTACCTGGTCACGCTGCGGCGCTCGTTCCATACCCTGAAGGGCAGCAGCCGGATGGTCGGCCTGAACGCCTTCGGCGAAGCGGCCTGGAGTATCGAGCAGGTGCTGAATCTGTGGCTGGCCGAAGCGCGCGCCGGCAACGCCGAGGTGTACGCGCTGCTGGAGCATGCGGCGGATGTCCTGGCGGCATGGGTCGCCGACATCCGCACCAGCGGTCGCTCGGAACGTACGCCCGACGCGTTGGCGGCGGCCGCAGCGCGGGTGCGCGAAGGCGCCGTCT
>JBATWJ010000534.1:0-1882 GCA_049672545.1 Burkholderiaceae bacterium | reverse complement strand
CATCTGGCCGGGCCGGACGATCTGGCCTGCATGCCGTACACCTCGGGCACCACCGGCAAGCCGAAGGGCTGCGTGCACACCCACCGCTCGGTGATGTTTACCGCGGTCGCCGGCGCCCACTGGGCGGGCGCTGCGGTGCCGGACCAGGTGGCGCTGGCGGTGCTGCCGTTCTTCCACGTCACCGGCATGCAGGGCAGCATGAACGGCGTGATCTACTGCGGTGCGACGATCGTGATCCTGCCGCGCTGGAACCGCGACGCCGCCGGCGCGCTGATCACCCGCTACCAGGTGACCGGCTGGACCAACATTCCGACCATGCTGATCGATTTCCTGTCCAACCCGCGGCTGGCCGAATACGACCTGTCCAGCCTGCGCCGCATCGGCGGCGGCGGCGCCGCGATGCCGGCGGCGATCGCGCAGAAACTGCTCGATCTGACCGGGCTGCAGTACATGGAAGGCTACGGGCTGTCGGAAACCATGGCGCCGTCGCACACCAACCCGCCGCAACGGCTGCAGCAGCAATGCCTGGGCATCCCGATCTTCAACACCGACGCCCGCGTCATCGATCCGGTCACGCTGCAGCCGCTGCCGCCGGGCGAGGTCGGCGAAATCGTGATCCACGGTCCGCAGGTGTTCCGCGGCTACTGGAACGATCCGAAGAAGACCGACGAAGCCTTCTTCGAGCTGGACGGCAAGCGCTTCTTCCGCAGCGGCGACCTCGGCTACATGGACGCCGACGGCTTCTTCTACTTCACCGACCGCTTGAAGCGGATGATCAACGCCAGCGGCTTCAAGGTGTGGCCGGCCGAGGTCGAATCGATGATGTACCAGCATCCGGCGATCCAGGAGTGCTGCATCATCGCCGCCCGCGACGCCTACCGCGGCGAAACCGTCAAGGCGGTGATCGTCGCCAAGCCCGGCGCCACGCCGGACGCCGACGAAATCATCCGCTGGGCACACGACAAGATGGCCGCCTACAAGGCGCCGCGCATCGTCGAATTCGTCGAGGCGCTGCCGAAGTCGGCCACCGGCAAGGTGCAGTGGCGGGCGCTGCAGGAAAAGGAAATGGCGGCGTCGTGATGGCCGCGGGCTGAATCCGGCGTCGGCCGAAGGGCGGCGCGCTCCGGTGGGGCGCGCCGCTTTTTTTTGTCGGTGCCGGGCGCGTGCGGCTTCGGTGGTTTTTATATTGGGGAGTATGCCTGAAAACAGGCCAATTCCGGACGTCAAGCCTGCATATTGAAAAATACACTATGCAGTATCGAAACAGGGAGGCGGCGCCGCCGGCCCACCGCCGATGCCGGCGGCTATCGCTTGTTGCCCGTGGCGATTTTCGCTATATTCCATTGGATATTACGAATTGTTCCATATGCCGGTCGGCTTGTTCCTGCGGTCCGGTGTGCGATTCTCCTTCCGCTCTCATCAAGGATCTCCATGAAAAAATTCGCTTCTCTCGCCCTGCTGGCCACCGCGCTGCTGCTGCCGGCGCTGGCGCCGGCCGCCGACATCACGGTGTTCGCCGCCGCCAGCCTGAAGGAAGCGCTCGACGCGGTGGCCGCCGACTACCAGCGCGCCAGCGGCGACAAGGTGGTGGTGTCCTACGCCGCCAGTTCCGCGCTGGCGCGCCAGATCGAGAATGGCGCGCCGGCTGACGTCTTCATCTCGGCCGACCTCGAATGGATGGATTACCTGCAAGAGCGCCGCCTGATCGATCCGGCCTCGCGCCGCAACCTGCTCGGCAACCGGCTGGTGCTGGTCGGGCCGGCCGGGGGCGGCGAAACGCTGACGATCGCGCCCGGTTTTCCGCTGGCGCACAAGCTCGGCGACAACCGGCTGGCGATGGCCAATCCGGACGCCGTCCCGGCCGGCAAGTACGGCAAGGCGG
>JBATWJ010000533.1:0-2132 GCA_049672545.1 Burkholderiaceae bacterium | reverse complement strand
ATGCCGAGCAGTCCGGCGGACGGGGAGGCGGGCGCGGACAGGGCGGCGTCGCCGGCGACTACTGCCATGATGCGCTCCAGGTGGATTCGAGCTCGGTCTGCTTCACGTGATCCTCGCGGTATACGGTTTTTTCCTCTTGGCGATTGTCGTTGCACCGGCGTTTTTCAATCATTGGAACAGAGCAATTTTTCCGTCGCTGTTCGGCGCCCGGTCGGCGCGCGCGGATCGGTAAGGTGCTGCTATCCCGGCAAGCGCCGGCAATTGACGCAATCGGCGAGGTGGCAATGAGCGTAGGCGGAATCGACAGCAGCAGGATCGAGGCGATGGTGGCCCAGCTGAAGGCCGCCGCCGCGCGTGCGCAGGGCGCGGCCAACCCGCTGCAGCAGAAGCCGGCGGCGCCGGTGGAAAAGCCGGGCTTCGCCGACGCGCTGAAGGCGTCGCTGGACCAGGTCAACGGCGCCCAGCAGAAATCGGAGCAACTGGCCAAGGATTTCATGCTCGGCGACGACAAGGTCAGTCTGTCGGACATGATGATTTCGATGCAAAAGGCCAGCATCAGCTTCCAGACCACGGTGCAGGTACGCAACAAGTTGGTGTCGGCGTATCACGACATCATGAACATGCAGATCTAGGGCAGGTTAGCGATACTCCCAAAGATGGTGTTCCAAACCGGACGCCGTCATTAAGAAATTTCCATATACTCCCGTCTCGGTCCGATCCCGCGTCGTTTCCCCATTTTGTCCGGCACGCTTCCCGGCGCGATGCCATGCATGGTCGATGCAAAACAGCCGAATTTCGGGGAGTGGAGTATGCGTCGAAGATGGCCGCAGCCAACCCGCCTTAGGGGATGGTGACTACCAGTATATGGAAAGCGTGCTGCCCGGGCGCCTACAGCATCCCGGTGTTCTTCGCGTTCTGTTCCCGCTCCAGGCTGGTGATGTAGCGCTGCACCGCGTTCAGCATCGGGCTCGGCAGGTCGACGAAGGCGCAGCCGAGGCGGCGGATGGTCTTGCCGTTGGCCAGCGTGATGTCGCGCAGGTTGCGAATCTCCAGCGCGCAGACCAGCGCAACGCTGCCCGGCAGGGAGATGCGGCAATCGGGATAGACGAAGCCGATGGTCGGGTTCAACAGCTTCTGCTCGTCGACGATGGCGATGCCGCCGGCGCTGATGTTCTGCAGCGGCGCGGCGACGACGCGCCGGCGCTCGCCATCCTCGATCGGGATGTCGCAGACGATCGGGTTGGCGGTCGGCGTCGGCACGCGGTAGAACTCGCGCCGCTGCAGCCGTACCAGCGTCGCCGGAATCGCGATCTGCAGCGCCGGGCCGTCCTGGTACTCGCACGGCACGGCACCGCCGGTTTCGAACAGGATGCGGATATTGTCGAGCACGGTCTCGAACAGCAGATGCTCGCTGTCGACGATGCGCTGGTTGAGCACCCGGCTCGGCGTGCAATCGATCACCGCGTAGTTGTCCTCGACCGCCAGGATCGAGGTGACGGCGGCGCTGGCGCTGCCGGCGATGCGCAACTGCACCAACTGCCGCGACTCGCCCACCTGGCGCAGCAGGCGCAGGATTTCGCGGCGCGAATGGATTTCGTAGTCGCTCAGGTCGCGCGAAGGAAGATCGTCGTAGTCTGGCATCAGGATTCGGTCGGGTGTCGCGCCCGGCAATGCTGTCTCGTATCAATTCGTATCGTTATTGCGCCCGCAACGCAGCGCCGGGCCGATGTGCGGCCGGCCGCCATCATACCGTGCCGCCATCGTTTTGCCCGGCCTCGATCCGGTACAGCCAGGCCAGCAGCTCGGCCACCGCGCGGTACAGCGCCGGCGGAATCCGGTCGTCCAGCTCGACTTCCATCAGCAGCGCCACCAGCTCCTTCGATTCGTGCACGAACACGTCGTGTTCGCGCGCGCGGGCGATGATCTGCTCGGCCACCAGGCCGCGCCCCTTGGCGACTACGCGCGGCGCGCCGTCGGCGCTCTGGTAGGCCAGCGCGACCGCGCTTTGCAGCGGGCCGGCGGCGGCCGGGGCATCACGTTCCGGGTTCATCACGCTGCACCTTCAGCGATTCGAGCGTCGAACCGGCCGCCGACAACGCGTCCGCCAGCTGGCCGCCGTGCCGCCGCAGCGC